>DAIMYJ010000004.1:0-25526 GCA_036734545.1 Chitinophagales bacterium | reverse complement strand
ATGAACGAGAAATTGATCATTACCCGTTAAACGCTACATATCAAAATATGCAAAAAGGCTGCCCTTTGGCAGCCTTTTTATTTTCATGTCATTGCAATCCTAAAGCCGATGTTTGTGCAGCCATTCTGTGACCATGGTATATAGCTGTTGCGGCTGATCAGCATGCACCCAATGGCCGGCTTCGGGGATGGTGAATAATTCAGCGTTGGGGAAAACAGCGGTGATACCATCCCAGTCGGCATTGCTGATGTATCCCGACCGTGCTCCGCGAACGAACGCCGTATTGCCGGTGAACGGAACATCAGAGGTAATAGCTTCAAGCACCTGATCATAATGATCATACAGCGCCTGCAAATTGAATTTCCAGGCATAAGATCCATCCGCATTCCGCGTAAGGTTCTTCAACAGGAACTGGCGCACACCCGGCTCCGGGATGCGTTCAGAAAGTATATCTTCCGCCTCCTTGCGCGATTGAATAGCTGCGAGGTCCATCGATTGCAACGCCCTGAATATCGTCTCATGTCCGCCCGAATGGCCTTTAACGCCCATATCGACCAGGATAAGGGCCTCCACCCTGGTCGGATGATCCAAAGCAAATCGCATGGCCGTTTTCGCGCCCATGGAATGACCGATCAGGATGATCTTCTCCAGTTTCTCCTGATCACAGAGTTCCAGCACATCATTCGACATGAGGAAATAATCATGCTCGGCCGTATGCCCGGAGCTGCCATGATTTCTCTGATCCACCAAATACACCTGATACCCCTCTGACAACGCACGTCCAAACGTTATCCAATTATCCAACATCCCAAAAAGCCCGTGGAGGATAATAATGGGCTTTCCCTGACCCAATATCTTAAAATTCAATTTCATGATCCGTATAATCGGTATTTGTTCATTCAACGATCCTGATCGTTGCCCTTGCGAAATTAGATAAAAGGGATGGAGTATTGAAGATTTGAAGATTCGAAGGTCCGAAGATTTGAAGGTTTGAAGGTTTGAAGATTCGAAGGAAATGCAAATACTAATGGGTTCGATTCATTGGGAGGTTAGGATAATTTAGATATGATTGAGACTAAAATACTGGATAGTTCATTACTTTCTTTGATCAAGGCCTGCATTTCGGAGTCGTCAGATTCTTTCAGATCGAAAAGGGAGGTTAACCAAAAATTCGACTCATCCATTTCCTCGAGGGCTATCTTAATCTTATTCAGGGCGTCCTTTTTTGACTTGCCTCTTTGAGCCGCCCGATAATTTGCCGCAGAACCAAACGCACTATCCAGCAACTGTTGAATGATCTGCCGGTTATAAAAATTCAACCTGACACTTTTCAAATGCCTGTACACATCATAGGCAAACTCCCGCATCCGTTTTGTGAGATCACGCTCCATAAGAATCCAACCTCACAAACATATCCTTTAGGTATGGAATAACCCGCTTATAAGCACTTAACTTAAAAAGGCGCTAAATTCTCCGGGTATTGAAATTGCACAAAAGGTAATACACCAATACCGCTCATACATTTCACGAAAAACTAAATCAAACGAAAACACACTAGTAAACCCCTTCGAATCTTCAAACCTTCAAATCTTCGAATCTTACTGACTTCATATACGTTCAATGGGATGTCACTTCATCCTGCTTCTCTTAACCAAATACGGCAACAAAACATTCCTAAAATCCTCCATCATATCTGCTTCTATGAAGTCAATGCCATATTGCCCACAGCGCAGTTTGAGATCTTTGAGGTAGGCATCCATGTGTTGTTTGTATACGGTTTTCACCTCGTTGCTGCGCACCCGTATCTTCTCTCCGGTCTCCATATCAATGAAGACGTAGGGCCGGTTATCATAAGCAAAATCCAATTCATGCCGCTTGTCGGTCACGTGGAACAGGATCACCTCATGCTTATTGTGTTTGAGATGCTGGAGGGCCGAGAACATATCCTCTGTTTTCTCCATATCCTCGAACATATCACTGAAGATCACCACCAGACTGCGGCGGTGTATGCTTTCGGCGACCATGTGCAAACATTTACCGGCTTCGGTGCGCAGGTCGCGGGATGATTTGCCGATAAAACTTTCGAGTTGTGTCTGCAGCATTTTGTGGTGCACATTACTGCTGCCGGCTTTGGTATGAAGCAGCAGGTCATCGGCGAAGATGGTAAGTCCTGCCGCGTCGCGCTGCATTTTCAGCAGGTAGATCAGCGCACTGGCGCAAACGGCTGAAAAGATCAGTTTATTGACGTGCACCCCATCCTTGTTCTTCTCCGGTTCGGGGAAGTACATGCTGGATGAGGCATCGATGACGATCTGACAGCGCAGGTTGGTCTCCTCCTCATATTTCTTGGTGAAGAGTTTATCTGTGCGGCCAAATACTTTCCAGTCGATATGCCGGGTAGCCTCACCGGGGTTATAGATACGGTGCTCGGCGAACTCCACGGAGAATCCGTGGAACGGGCTCTTATGCAACCCCAGGATGAACCCTTCCACCACCTGTTTGGCGATGAGTTCCAGGTGTTCTACCTGATGCAGGTCCTGCAGGGAAATAAGTTGTTTGCCCATGTGTGGTGCAAGTTAAACGGAAAAAGCCTCCCATCAAACGGCGGAAGGCTTTTCTGAAGTATGCTGAACAGCTTACATATGCTGTTTAACCTTAGCATCGAGCACGCTCTTAGGCACTGCGCCTACCTGCTTGTCTACTACCTGGCCATTCTTTACGAACAGGATGGTAGGAATGTTGCGGATACCGTACATCATAGAGATCTCCGGGTTGAAGTCCACATTCACCTTGCCAATGTTCACTTTGCCATCATAGTCTTTGGCCAGTTCTTCGATCACGGGTCCTACCACACGGCAGGGGCCGCACCATTCTGCCCAGAAATCGATAACACTCAGTTTGGAACTGTCAAGCACTGTTTGCTTGAAGTTCGCGTCGGTAAATTCTAATGCCATAAAAAGGTTCGCGTTTATGCTGTTTATCAAATCAAAGTATACTGTAAACGCCGGGCGCAGGTAAAAGTTCCCTTTGGCACGGGCGGCTTGCGAATGCAAATTTAACCAGACACCGTCAATGTCACATCCCCGAATTTCCCCAGGGTGTTCAAAACGGGTTTATCGGCATGGATGCCCCCCTGCTTGCTGCGGAGGAGCACATCGAACTGCTCGGTATGCTCCACGACCTTCAGGACGATGGTGTCCTTGCCCGGATGGGTCTTCAGCAGGTCTTCGAGCCCCCGGAGCACCTCCTGATCGAGGTTCGACAGGCTCATGCTGAGGGTAACCTTCATGGACCGCTTTTCCCGCATCTCGCTCAGCAACTGGATATCACTCACCCAGAAGCGCTTCCGCTCGGGGTCGTGCCTGTCAGTCTGGTAGGCACCCTTTACGTACAGCACATTGCCGGTCTGGTCAACATAGTTCCTGAACTTGATATAGTTGTTCTTGAACAACCCCACCTCCAGATGACCGGTAAAGTCCTCCAGCTGGAAGATGGTGTATTTATCTCCCGATTTACCCACGCGGGTATCGGTAGAGGCCACATAGCCCACCAGCACTACATCACCCCTGTCGGTGAACTTTTCGATATCCTGGATGGTGCAGGTCTTGAATGCATCCACTTCTATCCGGTAGTCATCCAGCGGATGACCGCTCATATACATACCTACCACCTCGAATTCCTTTTTCAATTTCTCGATGGTATTCCACTCAGGCACATCGGGCACCTTGGGTTCGGCGATCTCAACATCGGCAGAATCACCAAACAATGTTGCCTGCGACTTGATGGCATCACCGTTGAAATTATTGCCGTAACGGATCGCCAGTTCGATGACATTCAACGTTTCATTCTTTCCAACGGCAAAATATTGAGACCGGTGTAATCCGAAACTATCAAGCGCACCGGCATACACGAGTGCTTCAAAGGTCTTTTTATTCACGCTGCGCAGACTCACTCGCCGCGTCACATCGAACAGGCTCACGAATGGTCCGTTCGTCTTACGTTCCTCGATGATCTCCATCACGGCTGATTCGCCCACGCCTTTGATCGCCGACATACCGAAGCGGATCTGACCGTTGCGGTTCACGGCAAAGTTGATATCTGATTCATTGATATCCGGCGGTAACACCGGCACGCCCATGCGGCGACATTCATCCATGAAGAAACTCACCTTGTCGATGTTGCCCTGGTTGTGCGTGAGCACGGCACTCATATATTCTGCCGGATAATGCGCCTTCAGGTAAGCCGTCTGATATGCCACAAAGGCATAGCAGGTAGAGTGCGACTTATTGAACGCATATTGTGCAAACGCTTCCCAGTCGGTCCAGATCTTTTCGCACACCTTTTTATCGATGGCATTTTTACCTGCACCCTCCAGGAACTTGGATTTCATTTTATCCAGCACATCCTTCTGCTTCTTACCCATGGCCTTGCGCAGGGTATCGGCATCACCTTTGGTAAAACCGGCCAGTTTCTGCGAAAGCAACATCACCTGCTCCTGATATACAGTAACTCCGTAAGTCTCCTTCAGATACTCCTCCATCTGCGGGAGGTCATATTGTATCTGCTCGCGGCCGTGCTTGCGCTTGATGTAGGTCGGGATATATTCAAGCGGCCCCGGACGATACAGGGCGTTCATCGCTATGAGGTCTTCGAACTTATCCGGTTTGAGTTCGCGGAGATATTTCTGCATGCCCGGACTTTCGAACTGGAATGTGGCGTTGGTCTCACCGCGCTGATATAATTCGAAGGTCTTCAGATCGTCGAGGGGGATCGTGTCGATATCGATCTCCACACCGTGGTTCTCTTTGATGAGTTTGAGTGCGGTCTTGATGATCGACAGTGTCCGTAATCCCAAAAAGTCCATCTTGATAACGCCGGCACTTTCGATCACCTCGCCTTCGAACTGGGTAACATAGAGATCCGAGTCTTTGGCTACCGCGATGGGCAGTAATTCCGTGAGGTCTTTAGGAGCGATGATCAAACCTGCCGCATGCACACCCGTATTGCGCACGGAGCCTTCCAGCACCAGCGCTTCGCGGATGATATTGCTGCGCATGTCCTTCGCATCGTCCAGTATAGCGCGGAGCGATTTGGCATTATTGATCTCATCGGGTGTGAGATTCTCCTTTTCCGCCAGACTGCCGTCACCGGTGATCGGTGCGTTTATCAGCCTTTTCAGAGAGATACCCGGACGTTCGGGAACCAGTTTCGACAGCAAGTTGCTTTCCGCTATCGGCAGGTCCATCACACGCGCAACATCCTTGATGGATGTCTTCGCCGCCATGGTGCCATAGGTGATCAGCTGCGCCACCTGGTTCTTCCCATACTTGCTCACCACATAATCGATCACCTTCTGACGACCATCGTCATCAAAGTCGGTATCGATATCGGGCATGGACTTACGGTCGGGATTGAGGAAACGCTCGAACAGCAGATTGTATTTAATGGGATCGATATTGGTGATACCGATGCAATACGCCACCACCGATCCCGCCGCCGAACCACGACCGGGCCCCACAAAAACACCCAGTTCCCGGCCTGCGCGGATGAAGTCCATCACAATGAGGAAATATCCCGCAAAGCCCATGGTCTTGATGGTGAACAATTCAAAGTTGATACGTTCTTCCGTCTCGGCATCCAGCGAACCATAACGCCTGTTCGCTCCTTCAAAGGTGAGATGCTTCAAATACTCCCATTGATTGAGTGTATCATCACTGTGTATCCTGAATGCATCCGGAATGGGGAAATTTGGTAACAGGATATCACGCTTGAGGTCCAGCAGCTGTACCTTGTCCACGATCTCATTCGTGTTGTCAAGCGCCTGCGGAATATCGCTGAACAGTGCCGACATCTCGGCCTGTGTCTTGAAATAGAACTGGTCGTTATAAAAAGCAAAGCGCTTGCCCTTGATGATCATATCATCATCGCCGAAGTCTTTCATTTTCGGCGTTGCTTGTTTCTCACCTGTGTTGATGCACAGGAGGATGTCATGCGCGTTGGCATCCTGCTGGTCAACATAATGCGCATCATTCGTAGCGATGACCTTCACATTATACTTCTCAGCGAGTTCGAGCAGGATCTCATTCAGTGTTTCCTGTTCCGGGATATCATGGCGCTGTAATTCGATGTAGTAATCTTCACCAAAGATGTCTAACCACCATTTGAATACTTTCTCCCCCTCCTCTTTCCCTTTCTTCAGGATCGTGCGCGGCACTTCAGCGGCCAGACAGCAGGTGGTGGCGATAAGACCTTCGTGATACTTTTCAATAAGCGTTTTATCGATGCGCGGATATTTACCGTACATCCCTTCGGTGTAACCGAGAGAACACATTTTGACCAGGTTTTTATAACCGGTCTCATTCTTAGCGAGTAACACCTGATGGTAGCGGATATCCTTTTCCTCGCGTGAGAACTGCTTGCGTGTGCGGTCGGTCACCAGGTAGAATTCACAACCTACGATAGGCTTCACCTTTACCTTACCATCTTCACCTTTGTGCTTATACGCCTCCGCCACGAACTGGAAGGCACCGAACATATTTCCATGGTCGGTGATGGCCAGGGCCGGCATACCGTCGGCTGCAGCTTTCTTATACAGCCGTGAAATATCGCTCGCCCCGTCGAGCAGGGAGAACATGGTGTGGTTATGCAGGTGGGAAAATTGTGGCATAGCGTTCTGCGAAATTAAAAGTTGCTCCATGAAGATACCATTCCCGGCACCGGTCGTTTACCCACCTGCTGTGCATAATTTGGCGGGACTCAGAACTGGAAATAGATAAACGGCTGCATATCAGCACTCACCGCCTGGTAGATAATGAATACCACCAGCACTGTAAGCACGGCCATAAGCGGTAAGGGGCGGGTGGCGAACCAGTGGCGGTACCCCTCCTTTACGGATTCGGGTATCCAGTGGATAAGATAGCCCAGCGCGATCACAGCCATCACCGCCGCATAGCCGCTGATGACATTAAAAAGGAGTTCTCCGCCGAAATGGTTCCAGATGCGGTCAAAGATCACATCCACCGTTTCCAGGCTGTCGCTGCGGAACCAGATGCGGGTAAAGCTGATGAATACCAGTGTAATTAAGATCGCCATGGCGCGATACAGACCATGTCCCGTCACACGCTGTCCGAAGGGTGAAATACGCTCCCACCCCTTGTGGATCATCAGGCCCACGCCGTTCAGGCCGCCCCAGATGATGAACATCCAGCTGCTGCCGTGCCACAAGCCGCCCAGCAGCATGGTGAGCAAAATATTGATGTTTGTATTTACGGAGTGCCTGAATTTCGGGAACAACCGGGCCAGAACGATCAGGACCAGTGCCGTAGCAGCGATCACCCACAACAGGAAGAGGTTGCCCGACAACAGTACCAGCACGAAACTCAATACGGAGATCGCCGCATAGGAGCCGATCGTGCCCTTCCGGTTGCCGCCCAGCGGAATGTAGAGGTATTCCTTGAGCCAGCTCGACAACGAAATATGCCACCTCTTCCAGAACTCACTGGTACTGGCTGCCTTATACGGTGAAAGAAAATTGGTCTTCAGCCTGAAGCCCAGCAGCAGGGCTATCCCGATCGCAATATCGGTATACCCCGAAAAATCGGCATATATCTGCAGCGAATAACCGAATATCCCCAATACCACCTCCAGCCCGGAATAATAGCCGGGGTTGTCAAAAATCCGATCCACGTAATTCACCCCCACATAATCGGCCATGATCTTCTTACCCAGTCCATTCAGTATCCAGAACAGCGCCATGCCGAACTCCAGCTTCGTGAGTGTGTACTTTTGATAGATCTGATGCAGAAAATCATGTGCCTTCACAATAGGGCCTGCTACCAGATGCGGAAAAAAACACACAAAAAACCCGTAATCGTAAATGTGCTTAACCGGCTGTACCCGATCGCGATAAATATCGATCGTATAGGATAAGGATTGAAATGTAAAGAAGCTGATTCCTATCGGAAGGATCAGCTTGTCCACCGAAAAGGAAGTGCCGAGCCAGGTATTGCTGAACCGGGAAAAATGATTGACAAAATGCAGCTCATCCCCGGTGATCACACTGATGTTCTCCGCAAAGAAATAGGCATACTTGAAATAACAGAGCAAGGTCAGATTAAGCACAACGCTTATCGTGAGGAAGAACCTCCGCTTCCATTGTACCGTACTGGCTGCGATCAGCCTGCCCCAGTTGTAATCACTGATGATGGTGAACAGGAGGAGCACCAGAAATACACCGCTGGTTTTATAATAAAAGAAGAAACTCGCGGCCAGCAGATACAGCGTGCGGGCATTCACCCTGTTATAGACGGCAGCATACCCCAATAACACCACGGCAAAAAATCCCCAGAAGAACAGTCGCGTGAATATCAGCGGCTGCTCCTGATCATAGGCGAGCAGATCGGCGAGATATGTGAATACTGGTTCCAGCGTTCGTTCTATTTATGGTCTATCTTGGAATGCATGAGATAATTTTCGCGAAGCGCCTCAAACATCATATTGCCGATCATATAATACCCTGTCGAATTGAAATGTATCCTGTCGGAGGATGCCAGACTATTCCGATACCAGCGGTCAATACTGCCGATACCGCCCATCACCGTGAACAGATCCCACACCCCTGCACCCTGCTTGGCGGCCAGCGCCATGATCTGTGCATTCACTTTCAGGCTTCTGGAGTTGCGTGTTTTGCGCTTGATGTAGTTGTCGCTGATGGTCACCAGTAATATCGCACAATCAGGTGAACGCTGTTTAATGAGTGCACACATTGAATCATAGCGGGCAAAGAATTCTTCGGGCACCAGGTCGGCATCCTGGGCATCATTCACACCGATACACAGTATCGCCAGATCCGGTTTCAAGGTCGCTATCTCTTTTTCATACTCGGTGCACTGGATAAAGGAGCGTGTGCTGGCACCATTCACACCCATGGTCGCATAAAAGATCCCGGGGTTCTCATTCTCGATCACCCATCCGCGGAAAATAAAGGGCGTGCCGGCATTGCCGATGCGATCGGCCTGAAAGGTGATAGAGTCGATCGGTGCATCAAAGTGATACTGCGAATACCCTTCTGCCTCATAATCCCTGCGCTGAAAACCCACCGTGTACGTCTCCGGAATGCTGATCACATAATCGGGGTTGAAATTGTGATATACGCGGATGTAATGAAAGGACCGTATGTGATCATTCTCCTTCAGCGTGAACCCGAAGGTGACCGTAGAGTCATACGTTTTTCCCGCCATCCCGGACATCCCTAATCCGGGACACATCTCCGAAGGCACAGCGCGGCATCGCGACCATTCACCGGAACCATGAGAGCGATAAAACGGCGGACCATTCGTCTTTAATAATCGGTAGGGAAAAAGGTAAGCGCCGCCGCCAACAAATCCGCCCAGCGCCTGAAAGCTGTCGGCCAGCGCTTCCGGCCAATACCCGGCCTGAATGTGGGAACCGCCGTGCTGCACGATATTGACGCGGTCGATATCTCCCTGCAGCAGCGCATCGAGCTTTGCATAAAAACCTAACATGGCGGTGCTGTCGCCGGGAAACAGGATCGCACTTGAATCATAACGGATGAACGGATAACCGCCGCCCGTTTGCGCCTGCACTGCCGTCAGCCACACCCACATTCCTATCACGAGCACCGATCTCCGCATCTTATTGTATACTGTTTCGAATGATATAATTATTGTATTCCTGCATCATGGCATGATAGAACAACACTGCGATCTTGCGCGCGCCTTCGGGACTGAAATGGATATAGTCCGCACCGGCCAGACCGGCGTCCACCCATGCCACCATCGAATTTTTTCCGCCCATGGCCTTATACATGTCAAAATACGCGCCGCCGGCACCCAGCACTGCTTCGCGCAGGGCATTGTTGAGCGGTTCCAGTAAAGGATGAGTGGTATATTGCACACCTTCCTTAATACTCATATCGGAAGGACCCACAAATATCACGCAGGCATTAGGCTGTAATTTTTTAAGTGTGCGTATCTGCGCAACGATGGATCGCGCATACGACTGCGCATGTGCTTCGTCTTTCAGATAGGGAATGGTGTTACCGCCGAACTGCAATATGAACAGGTCAACACCCACATGCTCATAAAAAGAGTGCAACTGCGTAAGATCCATGCCGCTGAAAAAATCACCGGAGCTACCGCGCAGCGCAAGATTATCTACGATCACACCCGGTGCGCCTTCCAGCGAAATACCGTAGAGATCGGGACTGTCATAACCCGAAAAAGCAAATTCCAATGTGGATGGCGCTTGTGTGAGTGGCACCGTTAAGGTATGCATGTTGCCGTTCAGTGCCAGTGAATCTGATCGCATTACTACACCATCGGCGAGCACATCCACTTTGACCGGTGCCTGACTGTTGCCGTAATACAGTTTTGCCTGCGTGAAGTTGGCTACGCGCGATCCGGCCTTTTTCGTGTTCTCCAGCTTGAGCCAGGCGGTATGTTGTTCATCATGGGGTGTGGTGCTGTCGGTAATAGGCCGTTAGCGCGAAATGGCTGCCGCCTGTCCATAACGTTTATGCGGCACGCGCTTATCGCGGCGGGTGAACGTAGTATATCTTTCCCATCCGTCGCTCCACGTTGTGCGGAACGCCATACCCTCAGCCACCGGCATGATATTCAGATATCCGGGACCCGAACCGCCGAAATGCGCCTGCAAACGTCCGCGGATATAACCGGTGATGCGGTCCACCTCGATCTGCGAATCACCGTAATGCATGATACGCACGGAACTGCCCTGGCTTCCACAGGTGTGCAGGGCAGAAAAGAAATTGTTGAGTGCAGCAGGATCGCGCAGCTCCAGCGGTGCGGTGATCACCACCCCGGAATCCAGCTTCACGAGGCCATGTATCTTCGATATATCAACCTGTGGCAGCGTCTCTGTCATTGCAGTATCTTCTTCCACCTCCATGGACACGATATTCGCGATGTCGGCCTGCTCCTCTTTTTCCAGGAACAGGGAGGATAAGGACGGAAAACGCACGGTAGAATATTCGCCAACAGGAATACCGTCTTCCGGGAACACCCAACTGATCACGGCCAGCATGCCAAAACAGGCTGCAAGGAATGCCAGGATCTTAAGCGGACTGAAGGGCGACATCGGGTGAAGGGGTAAAATTACAATTTTACCTGAGGCATAGGCTGAACGGGTTGTTAGATGCTGTTCGCGATATCAAACGCCGGCTTACCGGATCTCAGTATACACATCAACGCACCAGCACCACATTGCCCGTGGTCATGCCTGTTTCACCGGTTGAACGGGTATACTGCATGGTATACACATAAGTGCCGATCTCACAGGGTTCGTTGTTATAGTTCCCATCCCATTTGCCGAACAGGTCGCTGGTCTCAAATACCAGCTCACCCCAACGGTTATAGATGCGCAAATGGTAATCGGCCATATCCACGCAATCCAGCTGCGTGAAATAATCATTCACGTTATCATTATTCGGCGAAAAAGCGCCGGGTCCTATTACTTCGCAAATGCAGAGATCAGCGACCACCTCCACCGTATCGGCGGAGGTACAGGAATTGATCGTCACCTCGGCCCAATAAGTGCCGGCCTCGGTCACCACATAGGTATTGCCGTCAGCACCATCCTGCCATGCATAAGTGAATCCCGGATCGCCGGCAGTGAGCACCAGCGTGGCGCCGGGACATAATTCCAGGTCAGGCCCCAGATCGATCTCCGGCTGCGGTGCGTAATTCACCAGCACGGAGTCCTTGTCTGTGCAACCGCCCACCGTTACCGTAACAAAATATAATCCGTCATCCGTTACCGTATAACTCGAACCGGTACTGCCATCCTGCCATTCGTAAGTGGCGCCGGCTGTTTCCACATCAATGGTCCAGGTATTATCCAATCCGCACAATACGGTGTCTTCCGGAAAAGTGATATCCGGTGCAGGAACATAACTCACCTCCACCGTATCGCTGTCCACACAACCTCCGTCCGTAACCGTTACTGAATACTCACCGGCCTCATCAACCGTAAGCGTAGGCAACGTGGAACCATCGCTCCACAGATAGGTTGCACCGGGCATCATCACATTGAAGGTCCATAACTGTCCTTCACACAAGGTGAGGTCCGACCCAAGATCTACAAACTCCGGTGAATTGGGTGTCACCACCACCGTGTCATAGATCATATATCCGCAATTGTCCGTAATGATCACCGAATACGTTGTAGTGACATCCGGCGAAGCCCAGGGATCGTGTACGGTGGGATCGCTCAAACCCTCTGCAGGTGACCACGCATACGAAGCAAATCCGTCCGGCACGACCAGTTGCACACTGTCGCCGGGACAAAAACTGACATCTTCGAGTGCATCCACCTCAGTGGTATATTCGAAACACACGATCTGCGTATTGAACAGGCCGCCGGTTCCACCTGTAAATCCGAAATACACCTCCGGATCACCGCCAAATACTGTGGCAATGATGTCGAACACTTCTGTGATGAATCCGACACGATACACACAATCGACATACACCTCGAACTGACCGAGGTCCGCATCCCAGGTGATCTTCACATCGTGGAAATCGCCATCTTCTGCATTGGCAATGCCATCCAGTATCTGCACCGGGCCATCCAGATTATAAATGCCTGAATGATTCAGCACACCATTATATTGAATGGCAACGTGATCATAGGCCGGATCACTATAGTCGCCATTCTGATAAGTATCAAACTCCACCCCCAGCGACGGCACAATACCCTCATACCCCATGCCGCCGCCCGCACCGCCCAAACCGGTGCTTACCGGTTGCAACACAAAATAAATACCATCAGCACCGTTGACATCCATGTCCCCCAGATTAAGCGAGAAATTGATCTCAAAATCTTCATCGAGACTGATCAGGGTCTCATACCAGATAGAACCTGCACTGTAGGTGGTTTCTTCGGTGATCTGATAACAATTATCGCCCAGACTGGTGGCATCACCGTTCAACACGAACTGCGCCCGCACCATTCCGGGCACCAATGCCGCCAAAACCATGGCCAGCCGATAAATAGATCGCATTGTCATACACGGCAAATTTAAACACTATGCATTAAACAGCGCACCATCCTGCATCGCTTCATACTAAAGGCTTCCTGCAGGCGTTATCCTTGTTTCCCATGCGCCTGCTCATCTGTATACTGCTGCTGGCAGCCTCCCCCGCCTACTGCCAGTCCACGTGGATCCAAACCGGTATTCGCGACACGGTGCTGGACATCGATAGTGACGGCAGCCGCCTGTGGATCGCCACCGAAAATACCGGCATCCGCACTTTTGATCCGACTACAGGCGCCATCACCCATTTCGACAGCACCAATTCCATCATCCGCACCGCCGATTTCCGCGTTATCCTCTGCGCCTTCGGAAAAGTATACGCTGGCTCCTATACCGACGGCTTATATATGTATGATGCCGGCACCTGGACACATTTCGATACCGCCAATTCCGGACTGCCGGGAAATACCATCCGCGACCTGGTGGCCGACACTGCAGACAACAGCCTGTGGCTCGCTACGGATGGCGGACTCACGCAATGGAAGAACGACACGTGGATCGTCTATGATTCGCTGAGCGATGGCATCGGCGGCACGTATATCAATTGCCTGTATCGCAGCACGGATGGTATCCTGTGGGTAGGCACGCGATTCAACGGTCTCACGAAATGGCAGGATGGTGTTGCCGAAAATTACAACTATCTCAACTCCGGCATCAACGATAATTTTATCCGCGTCATCACCGAGGACGCATCCGGCATGTTGTATGTCGCCAACAATGTGGGCATCAATACCTATAACCCCGAAACCGATTACTGGCTGTTCGTGTATACGCTGTATACTGCGCCGCTCTCCTCCGACAGGATCAATCAAATGGGATTCGATGGTGCTCAAACTTTTTGGCTGGCCACACATTACGGCGTAACACGTGCCGACAGCGCGAACGTGTGGACACAGTTTTACGACAACAACAGTGCACTGCCGCACAACACCACCGATGCGCTTTATCTCGATCCCGGCGGTCGCGTGTATGTAGGCACTTACGGCGGACTCGCTTTTTACGACAACCCTGCACCGCTCACCGAGCCGCCGCTCACCCTCGAGGTCTATCCGAATCCCGTGTCAGATATTGTCTATCTGCGAACGCGACAAACCTTCGGCAGCGAGGCGACCATTCAGGTCCTTGATATGCTGGGCCGAACGCTGATGCAGGAAAATGTATCGCCGGTCGTGTATGGCGAATGCCTGTATACGCTGCCCGTTTCGCTATTACCGAAAGGGTCTTATCACATCATTCTCCGCAATGATGCACAGCAGGTGATCGGACGATTCGAAAAATTGTGAAACGCAATAGGCAGTCCTGAGATTTGGGGAAAATGACCATGTGTTGTTCGGGGTCGGCTTATTTACCTCCGCATGAGGATACCCGAAAAGCACACCTGCTGCATAGGATGATTCGCGACAGACTGATTAAATTCGCGTATGCAGGAACTGATCACCTACGCCGATTTTTTGAAGCCCGATATCCGTACCGGCACCATACTTACCGCACAGGTATTTGAAAATGCGCGAAAACCCGCGTATCAGCTCACCATTGATTTCGGGCCATTGGGTGTGAAACGATCAAGTGCGCAGATCACCGTGCATTATACACCGGAAGAACTGGTGGGAAAACAGATCATTGCCGTTGTAAATTTTCCGGTAAAACAGATCGCTAATTTCTTCAGCGAATGTTTAGTGCTGGGGGTTGTGCAGGCAGATGAAAGTGTGGTATTGCTACAGCCGGATAAAAAGGTGGAAAACGGCCTGCGCATTGCGTAAGGATCAGCCGCCGGCGAGCTTGTATCGATAACCGAGCTGCGTGAAAATATCGCCGATCTTTTTGCGGTGATCGCCCTGTATGATGATCTCGCCATCTTTGGCGCTGCCGCCGGTACCCAGTTTCGATTTCAATATTTTACACAAGGCTTCCAATTCATCATCCGTTCCGCGGAACTGACGGATCACTGTCGCCGTTTTTCCGCCGCGCTGATTTTTCTCGAGCCACACCCGCAGATCCTGTTGCTGAGGAGCAACGGTTTCCGCATCGTCATCCTGCTCCGGCAAGCGGAAATTCGGATCGGTGCTGTACACGAGTCCGGATAATCCCGACAGATCTGTTTTTTTCTTTGCCATATCAGTTCAAATGTGTGTGCATGAGCACGTTCAATGCCTTCGGCATGAGTTCGACATGAAACTCCTTGTCTTTCACTGCGGTTTCTCCGTCTACCTGTAAGTGCGTGTATTGCGGCGTGCGAACATCAACCGAATCCGCTCGAAAGATGGTGAAATTCCGGTCATGCATATGTGTGCGGGTGAACACCTGGAGCACTGCCAGCGGAATTTTCCATTTGGGAATATCGCCCAGCACCACCACATCCATCATACCATCACTCAGGCTGGCACCGGGAGCCACCTTCACATTATAGCCGTATTGATTGGAATTACAAATATTGATCATGAACGCTTTACCGGAGATCTTTTTCCCCGGCAGCTCCATACTGTATTCAAAGGCATCAAAGGCAGAAACACTTTTGATCGCACTCCACGCATAGGTCAGAAATCCGCGTGTCTCTTCGCGGCTGAACACCTTGGCAGCAAATGCATCGAAACCCAGTCCGATCAGGCTGAAAAAATACTGTCCATTCACTTTACACACATCTATCTTACCTACCTGATACGCATTGATGATCTGCAGGGTGGAGCGGATATCGATAGAATATCCGAGATGGCGGGCCAATCCGTTACCGGATCCGCTGGGAATGATGGCCAGACAGGTGGAAGTGCCCACCAGGCCGGAAGCAGCTTCGTTCACGCTGCCATCGCCGCCCGCCACAGCCACTACATCGTAGCCGTTGGCTGCCGCCTCTGCTGCTATCTGTGTTGCATGACCGCGGCGTTCCGTATAGATGACATCATAATCGAATCGCGCATGATCCAGATACCGGTCGATCTGACGCGGTATTCTGTCCTTCCTGCGCACACCGGCTACGGGATTGATGATGAACAATATCCGCTTTTTCACTCTGCAACCAGTTTATCATTGATCATCGCACGGTGGTGCGTTTGAATGATGGCCTTTATCTTGTCCTCCATTCTGGTGGTGACATCGGGATAATCATGCATCTTGTTCACCGACAACGCGCTGTCCACTTTATATTCATACAAACCCATGGTTCTGCCGCCGTTGAAAATGAGTGCTAAATCTTTATTGATAAGTAAGTAATCAGACGAATGATAATTGTACGCATATCGTTCTGCCGTTGTGTTGAACACCGAATGGCCAAAGGCCATGAACTTACCTTCATAGCCGACATAATCCAATACTGTGGGCATGATGTCGGTTTGCTGCACGACCATTTCATTCACACCGGTAAATTGTCCGTTCGGCTTGTATAGCAACAACCAAGTACTATGTGCACCTACCTGCTCCTGATAGAACTCATGTTCAGGCAGCGGCGGACCGGGATGATCGGCTGTAAGTATGAATAAGGTATTGTCGTACCAGGGTTGTTTTGCTGCTTCTGCAAAGAATTGCTGCAATGCATAATCGGCATAGCCTACCACCTCGAGCATGGGGATGGGACCCTTAGGGAATTTGCCTGTATGTTGCTTGGGCACCGTAAAGGGATGGTGCGAACTGATCGTGAATATCTCTGCATAAAAAGGACCCTCCACCTCAGTGAGCTTGTTGGCAGTCCACTTCAGGAAAGGTTCGTCAAAAATGCCCCAGTTACCGTCAAAATCGGCGTCATTGCCATATTCATTTCGGCCAAAATAGCCTGTGAATCCGGACTGCTCCATGAAGCGATCGAATTGCATGGAACCATTATTCGCTCCGTGAAAGAAGTAACTCTTGTAGCCCACCTTTTGCAGCAGCGTGCCAACGCCTTCAAATGCGTTGTTCTGATACACTGAAGAGATGAAGGGTTCTTCCATAAGCACCGGAATTCCACTCGTAACGGCCACGATACCCTGGTTGGATGATTTGCCGTTCGAATATCCGTTGTTGAAGGCCATCCCTGCTGTCAGCAGAGAATCCAGAAACGGAGTATAGCCTTTTCCGTTATTGAAGAAACCGATGTATTCTTTCGAGAAACTTTCCAGCACGATCACACACACATTCTCCGGTTCGCCGGGTTTGGGGATGGAATCGGGCCATTGATAATAGCGACTGCGGTCATGGAATATCGTGAATTGTTTTTCCAGGTCCTCATCATTGAAGTAGAGCGGCTCACGCAACTGGCGATGGCCGAAAGCATAAATGACGGAGAACGGTGTATTGATGATCAGCGAGGAAAGCCTGCCGTCATCCACATATTCTGTTGCCGTGCTGGGCGAGATGGGCACATCACTGATACCGCCACGGGCACCGATGAGCGAGAAGGTGAGCACCAGCACCATGATCACGATCTGATAGGGGTAATGGATGAACCGCGGAAAATGAAAATGCACGCGGTTGATACGGTGCAATTCCGTTTTACGGTAGAGATACTCCACACCGAGGATCAGCACAAAGGCGATCAGGAAGATCACCCAGTAATCTTTGATCACCTGTGGGAGGATATTGGTATCACCGGTCAACCCGAGTTCATGGGTAGAGGTGCGCTTCAAACCATACTCATAATAGATCCAGTCGCCGCTCTCCAGCAGCAAGGCTATTCCGTTGAAGGTGTAGAACAGTATCTTACAGATACGCTGATACCCGGGCTTATCAAACCAGGGGCCCGGAATGATATGCAGCAGGATGAAAATGGCATTTACATAAATGATGCTGGCGATATCGAAGCGGATGCCATACAGCATGAGCATACCGAACTCGCCGGGGGGGATGGGCGGAAAGAATTCCCGGTTGAAAATGAAGAACAGGATACGGCAAACGGTATACAGCATGAGCACGATGCCCAGGCGTTTCAACAGGATCTCAATATGGAAAACTTGCTCCTTCAGCCGCATACCCCACAAAGATACTAAATCGGGGCAGGGGCTACGCGGGTTTAACGGCCTTTAACCGATGGCGTCGATCACCGCCTTGAAGCTCAGGTCGAGGCTTTTCACGGAATGTGTGAGCTCACCCACGGAAATGAAGTCGACACCCGTCTCGGCAATATCCTTAACGGTTTGCAGGTTCACACCGCCGGAGGCCTCTGTTTCGAAGCTGCCGCCTACCATTGCAACACCCTCGCGCAGCATGTCCAGCGGGAAGTTGTCGAACATGATGCGATGCACGCGACCGGTCTTGAGCACATGCTGCACCTCGCTCAGGTTGCGTGTTTCCACCTCTATGCGCAGGTCCAGCGATTGATCGTGTAAGTATTGCAGCACTTTATTGATGGCGGGTTCAATACCGCCGCAGAAATCGACGTGGTTGTCCTTGATCAGGATCATGTCGTACAACCCGAACCGGTGGTTATGTCCGCCGCCGATGCGCACCGCCCACTTTTCAAAGTTGCGCAGTCCGGGTGTGGTCTTGCGCGTATCGAGGATGCGCGCCTGGGTATGGCGCACAGCCTGCACGAACAGATTGGTGCGTGTGGCGATGCCGCTCATGCGCTGCATGAAGTTGAGCATGGTGCGCTCAGCCACCAGGAGTGCCTGCACCCGGCCGGAGGCATGGAATACCACATCTCCCGGTTCCACGCGGGCACCATCGGGAATGAAAATGTCAACCTCGAGTTCGGGGTTGACATGCTTGAGAATATGTTCGGCGAGTTCGACACCGGCGATGATACCGGGTTCTTTCACGAGTAATTTTGCGGTGCCCGTGGCATCATGATCGATCGTGGCCAGGGTGGTATGGTCACCTTCCTGTATGTCTTCGATCAGTGCCTCATCGAGTATATCGATCAGGTCCCACAATGGCACATTACTCATTTTCGAAGCTGAGTTCCTGGATGTAGAATTTTTCACCTTTCTTCTTCAGGTACACATAGGTCCTGAAATTCCCCTTGTCGGTTGCCAGTGAGCCGATGGCATAGTGGGCGTTGTTACCGCCTGAAGGGCCATCATGCTTAAAGCTGAAGCTCTTGGGTTTGTTCTTGGCGAAAAAGTCTTTCACAATGGTCTCAGCCTGACTCTTGCTGTAGGCGCCTTCTTTGTTGCCGATCTTCACTTCCACAGTATTGTCGAAGTAAGCGGCCAGCGCTTTACTGTCCCCGGCCTTTATCGCCGAGGCGATACTGTCGAGGTCGCCGGCAAAAGCGGCAAAAATGAGGAACGGAACCACCATCAGTGTGGTAAGTATTCGCGTTCTTGAATTATTTAACATGGCTGTAAATTTGGTCAATGCTGAGTAAGATGCTAAAACCATACCAAAATTAATGTTTTTTAACTTTTGCCTGACAATCCGGGTAATTTCCGATGTGCATAACCGGCGTGCCGTAACTTTGCACCATGACCGCACAGAAAAAGGCGATGTTGATCATCATGGACGGCTGGGGCCACGGCCAAAATGCTGCCGCCAGCGCCATTGCTCAGGCGAAGCCCCCCAATGTGGATGCTTACTACCGTCAATACCCGAATGCTGAACTGCGCACAGATGGCGAGTTCGTAGGCCTTCCGGAGGGGCAGATGGGCAATAGTGAGGTCGGGCACCTGAATCTGGGCGCCGGCCGCATCGTTTACCAGGAACTGCAGCGCATTTTCGTAGCCATCCGCTCCGGTGAACTGGCGGCCAATGCCACGCTGCTGCAGGCACTGGCTTATGCCAAAGCACAACAGAAACGCATCCATCTGATCGGTCTGGTATCGGAGGGCGGCGTGCATAGTCACAGCAAACACCTGATGGCCCTGTGTGATATCGCCAAGGCCAACGGCATCACCTCCGAAAACTTGTTCATCCACGCCTTCACCGATGGGCGGGATTGTGACCCACGTAGTGGCGCCGGTTTCCTGCGCGACCTGCAAAAACACCTGCAAGGCTCCGTGGGCACCATCGCATCCGTTTGCGGAAGATACTATGCCATGGACCGCGACAAACGCTGGGAGCGCATTAAACTGGCCTACGACCTGCTTGTGCATGGCAAAGGGCGGCATGCTGCTGATCCGGTGCAGGCCATCGAAGACAGCTATGCCGAAAATGTGACCGACGAATTCATCCTGCCGGTGGTATGCACAGATGCCGACGGCAAGCCGCTGGCCACCATCGCCGAAGGCGATGTGGTGATATGCTTCAACTTCCGCACCGACCGCTGTCGCCAGATCACGCGCGCACTCACGCAGGAAGCCTTCACGGAATTTGATATGCAGCCCATTTCACTGCACTATGTGACGATGACGCGCTACGACCAGACCTTCCGCAACGTGCAGGTCATATTTGAATCGGAAGACCTGTCGAAAACGCTGGGTGAAGTGCTGGAAGCGCATGGCAAAACACAGATACGCATTGCCGAAACAGAAAAGTATCCGCACGTGACCTTCTTTTTCAGCGGCGGACGCGAAAAAGAATTCAACGGCGAGAAAAGACTGATGGTGAATTCACCGAAAGTAGCTACGTACGATCTGCAGCCGGAGATGAGCGCCTTCGGCGTAAAGGATGCGATCGTGGAAGCGATACGCAACGAAACGCCGGACTTCATCTGCCTGAACTTTGCGAATGCCGACATGGTGGGACATACCGGTGTTTTTCGTGCAGCGATGCTGGCCTGTGAAGCAGTAGACACTTGTGTGGGCGAAGTGATCACCGCAGCCCTGGAAAAAAACTACGCCATCATTCTTACCGCCGATCATGGTAATTCAGATCTGGAGATCAATGAGGATGGCACACCCAACACGCAGCACAGCACCAACCCGGTACCGGTATTTTACATCGACCGCGATCCGGCCTATGCGCATATCCGCAGCGGCAAGCTGGGAGACATTGCCCCTACCCTGCTCACCTTGATGGGTATTGCTATTCCAAAGGAAATGACCGGCGATATTCTGGTGTATTGATCAGCGCGCCGTCGTCAGTGCATCACTGCATCTCACTGTAATAGTGGAAGAACCACGGCAGTGTTTCAATGCCTTTGTAATAATTGAATAATCCGTAATGCTCGTTCGGGCTGTGGATGGCATCGCTGTTCAGTCCGAAGCCCATCAGAATGGACTTGGCGCCCAGCACTTTTTCGAACATCGCCACGATCGGGATGGATCCGCCTTCGCGTGTGGGGATCGGTCGCTTGCCGAATGTTTTTTCCATCGCTTTGATGGCTGCCTGCATTGGCGCAAAATCGAGCGGCACCACTACCGGCTCACCGCCATGGTGATGAGTAACTTTCACCTTCACATACGGCGGAGCGATCTTATTGAAATGCTTATCGAACAATTCGGCGATCTTTTCGGATGACTGATGCGGCACGAGGCGCATGCTGATCTTGGCGTAGGCCTTCGATGGCAATACGGTCTTGCTGCCCTCACCGGTATATCCGCCCCAGATACCGTTCACATCCAGTGTGGGACGGATGGAGGTGCGTTCCAGTGTTGAATAGCCGGATTCTCCTTTTACCTCATTGATATCGAGATCTTTCTTGTATTCATCGAGACTGAAAGGTGTCTTGCCCATTTCAGTGCGCTCGGCATCGCTGATCACTTCCACATCATCGTAAAATCCTTCGATGGTAATATGACCGTTCTTATCGATGAGCGATGAGATCATATCGCACAAGGTATTGATCGGATTGGCAACGGCACCGCCATAAACACCCGAATGCAGATCGCGGTTCGGTCCGGTCACTTCCACTTCCATGTAGGTGAGTCCGCGAAGACCAACGGTAACCGATGGTACATCGTTGGCGATGATGGAGGTATCGGAGATCAGGATCACATCACAGCTGAGCAGTTCAGTATTATTCCGAATGAAGGTGGCGAGGTTGGGAGAGCCCACTTCCTCTTCTCCTTCGATGATGAACTTCACGTTACACGGCAGCGCATTATGTTGCATCATCGCTTCAAATGCTTTTACGTGCATATACACTTGTCCTTTATCATCACAGGCACCGCGTGCATAGATCTTTCCGTCTTTCACCACCGGCTCAAATGGCGGTGAATGCCAGAGGTCTACCGGATCGGCAGGTTGCACATCGTAATGGCCGTAACACAACACGGTCGGTTTATTCGGATCGATGATCTTTTCTGCCGTAACGATGGGATGTCCCGGCGTAGCATGCACCACCACATTATCCGCACCGGCCTTGCGCAGACTTTCTGCCGTAGCCTCGGCCATGCGTGCCACATCCTCTTTGTATTTAGGATCTGCACTTACACTGGGTATGCGCAGGAGTGCCAGCAATTCATCCAGAAGTCTTTCGCGATGTGTCTCAATATATTGATGCATGAATTCCATAAACGTGTATTTAGGTGTCAAAATTAGAGCAATTCACTGAATAGTCCATTCAGGAAATTTGCCGGCGCAGGGGCATCCTTCCGAACTGATGGCACCATGAACGAACAGGAAAAATGCCCCTGAGCAGCAGCTCCTGCCTATGTATGGTCAGCAGCGGAGTCAGGATATCGCTGCACAGCCTCGTGCGCGGTCATTTCCCCCATACCCTTACGGCAAGCGCACCGATCCGAGGGTGTTATCCACTGTCGGAGCCGGGAGGCAGAATGTACTGGCTGCAGAAAAGATGATCAGGGCAAAAATGTGTTGGATCGACGTTACTGTTCGGTAGTGGTCGGACTACCGGGCTGATCGGTGTATTTATTGGCGTAGCGATAATACCAGCCGTCCCATCCCTGGAGGCCGCCGGTGTGCACGCACAGAATGCGCGAACCGGACACGAGTCCTTTGCGCAGCATTTCTTCGGCGACCACGAACATTTTTCCGGTGTACATCGGATCGGGTCGGATGCCGTGTTGCTTTTCAAATTGCTCGAGGTAGGTATGCAGTTCAGGGTGATATTTTCCGTATCCGCCAAAGCGTGCATCAAATACAATGCGCCACTGCACATTGGCTGCTTCCGTCGAAAGCAGATTTTTGACGGTCGGCGTGAGGGTGTCTTTATCTCCCTTGATCACCGCCACACCGGTAACGGAAGCGGTAAGTCCGGGTGTGCTGATGAGTCCGGCCAGTGTGCCACCGGTGCCGACCGCACAAAAGATATGGTCGTAGTCTGATTCGATGCCCTGCAGGATCTCCGCACATCCCTGTATGGCGAGGGCGTTGGTTCCGCCTTCGGGGAGTACGAGTACTTTTCCGTGCTGTGCCGACAGTTCTTCCACGAATGCCGGCATGTTGCGCAGGCGATACATTTCGCGGCTGATGAACAGGGTTTCCATGCCCAGGCTGCGCACGAACTGCAGGGTGGGATTGTTGGGATCGTCTTCACCGCGGAGGATGAAAATGGCCTTCATATCCCGCTTGCTGCATGCAACCGCCACGGCATGCACATGGTTGGAGAACACACCCCCGAAGGTGAGCACACTTTTATACCCTTCGGCCTGTGCCTTTTCGAGGTTGTATTTGAGTTTGAAGTGTTTATTCCCCTGTACATCCGGGAACGCGAGTTCCAGACGGAGCACATCCACAGGCCTGTCGCTCAGTGTGATGCGGGTGATAGGCGCTTGAGGCATAGCTTTACAAAGATGATGAAAATTACCTATCTTTGTGCCCGTTCTGCGGGGGTATAGCTCAGTTGGCTAGAGCGCTTGCATGGCATGCAAGAGGTCGTGAGTTCGAGTCTCACTATCTCCACCCACGAGGGGCGCAGGTTTGCGTCCCTTTTCTTTTTTCCGGGATCTCCGATAATACAACACTTTACCGGATCACTGCAGCCAATGCAGTATTTCGCCTGCTGCCCTTGCTGAGGCACCGGGACCGCCGAGTTGTTTGTGCAACCTGGTATAGGCCAGTTGCATGTCGGTTCGGTAGTGCACATCCTGCACGAGTTGCTGCATGTGTTTCAGCAGGTTGTCATGGTTGAATTCGTGCTGAATGAGCTCGGGCACCACCGGCGCATCGGCAATGAGGTTGACCAGACTGATGTATTTAATATGCACGAGCCGTTTGGCGATCGCATAGGATATCGCATTTCCTTTATAGCATACGATCTGCGGCGCACGCAGCAATGCAGCTTCCAGAGTGGCGGTGCCTGACGTGACAAGCGCACTATGGGCATGTTTCAGAATATCGTAGGTGGCGCCGGTAATGAAGCGCACACGCTGATCGCCACCGAACTGCTGATAATAGCTCATGTCCTGGCCCGGTGCACAGGCAACCACGAAATCATACTCCGGAAAGTGCGGAACCATGGAAAGCATGACCGGCAGTTTCACGGCAATTTCCTGTTTGCGGCTGCCGGGCAGTAACGCAATGTAGGGTCGTGTCTGCAAGTCATTACGTTCAAGAAAATCCGGATCAGAAGTATACGCTTCAATAGCGTCGAGCAGCGGGTGTCCGACAAAGGTTACGGGGTAATTATATTTTTGATAAAAGGCTTCTTCAAAGGGGAGTATCACGAGCATCTTGTCGACATACTTGCGTATGATCTCCACTCTTCCGCTTTTCCATGCCCATAGTTGTGGTGAGATATAATAACACACTTTACAACCCAGCTTTTTGGCGAAGGGGGCGATGCGCAGATTAAATCCCGGATAATCCACGAGTATCACTACATCGGGTTGCCACTCGGCCAAATCATCTTTGCAGTACCGGATATGATTGAGAATAGCCCGCAGGTGCATGAGCACTTCCACGAATCCCATGTACGCCGTGTCGCGATAATGACGTGCCAGTTCAACGCCTGCGTCACGCATCTGATCACCGCCCAAGCCTCTGAATTGCGCCTGCGGATCCTGTTGCTGTAATGCGCGCACCAGATTGGCAGCATGCATGTCGCCCGATGCCTCACCGGCTATGATATAGTAGCGCACGGCGGTAGGTTTAGGATAATAGGGTCAGGTTACCGAGGATATAATAATATACCAGCATGAACATGGCGAACAGCACGGTGACGATACCCACGCCGCGCAGACAATTATCTTTCCGCACACGCAGGTAGATCACAAAGGGAATGATATTGAAGAATACGGCCAGTGTGGCAATGAATCGTTCTGTCACACCGGTGAACATATTACCCTGCACATACACCTGACCAACGAGGCCGTCGTTGATCTGATAAAAAACGTAGAACATGGTCACCGTAAAAAAAACGGATACCAGCATACCCACAAAAACATTGTCTTCCTGCAGCTTACTCATATCATCCGAGATTATTGAATGTATCTGATGTGTCTATATGTATGGGATTAGGATGCTCCGGATTGTGGATGCTCCATTGTTTATTGAAATACGCGATGGCATGATGCGCCGTGAGGTCATATTGCACCGGCACCACTGACACATAGCCGTTGGTGAGCGCCCATTCATCGGTATCTTCTCCCTGATCGTAGTTTACGAATTTTCCGGTGAGCCAATAATACGGACGGCCGTGCGGATCGATGCGTTCATCATACTCTTCCTCCCATTTCGCCTGTGCCTGACGGCATATGCGGAT
>DAIMYJ010000003.1:55246-62895 GCA_036734545.1 Chitinophagales bacterium | reverse complement strand
GGTGCGGTAAGCTGGATGAGCAGGTTATTTTTTATTTGCGCCGGGTCGGTAACGGCGGCGGCTGTTACATTTTGGTAGACCGGGCATACCGGGGTGTGAAATTGTGTGGCTTCGATCGCTTCAGAGAGTTCCACGCGGGCGGGTTCCATGAGCGGGGAGTGGAAGGCACCACCCACCGGCAGCAGTAATGCGCGTTTTGCACCGGCGGCTTTCAGCGCTTCGCAGGCTTTATTCACGGCTTCCACTTCGCCGGAGATCACGAGTTGTCCGGGGCAATTATAATTAGCGGCAACTACGATGCCTTCAGTCTCAGCACAAATGCGTTCCACTACATCATCGGCGAGGCCGAGTACGGCGGCCATGGTCGACGGCTGCAGTTCACAGGCTTTTTGCATGGCGGCGGCGCGCTTGGCTACCAAACGCAGGCCGTCCTCAAAAGAGAGGCATTGGTTGGCAACGAGTGCGGAGAATTCACCCAGTGAATGTCCGGCTACCATATCCGGCTGAAAATCCTGCAGGGTGGATGCCAGGATCACCGAGTGCAGAAAAATGGCCGGCTGTGTTACACGTGTTTGTTTGAGTGCTTCTTCGGTGCCGTTGAACATGATGTCTGTGATATCAAATCCCAGTATTTCGTTTGCACGCAGAAAACGTTCGCGTGCTGACGCATTTTGTTCGAACAGATCTTTGCCCATGCCGGGAAACTGGGAACCCTGTCCCGGAAATACGTATGCCTTTTTCATATTATTTGGAAAGTGCTTTATCGTTCACAATAAAAAAAATGTCGTGCTTCGGCGCCCAGCCTTCGGGTTGGCCGCTGTTGTGTTTCGCGGGTGCTACCAGCACATGGATGTTGCCGATGGCGGTCACCTCGTATAAGGTGTAGGCTTTCATTTGTTCGGGATGGTCTATGCGTTCATCCAGCTGACTCAGTTTGGCCGGCCAAGACTCTTCCCGGTGGTTCTGCATGATCATATCGATCAGCTCGGGCTTGAGTTTGTTGTCGCGCATGGTCTGGATATCGCTCTCACTGAAATCGTAGGTGCTGTAAAATTCACCCGGGTCGGTGAGGGTCACGCGCGGGCATTTTTTGCCTTCGATACGGTATTTTTTGGGTTGTGCATGCAGCGTTACCGCTGACAACACCAGCAGGGCGATGAGACTTAAACGCAGGGTACCCATTGGGTTGAGGTTTAAGCCGTAAAAGTAGGAAGAAATGACCGTATTACTTACTCAGTCGGGCTGCAATGAGGTTGATAAACTCATTCCGCGTTTGCACCTCCTGGAACTGGCCGGTAAAGGCGGAGGTGGTGGTCACGGAATTCTGTTTTTGCACACCGCGCATCATCATACACAGGTGATTGGCTTCAATGACCACGGCCACGCCGATGGGGTTCAGTGTATTTTGCAGTGCTTCAAGTATCTGGTGGGTAAGGCGTTCCTGCACCTGCAGTCGGCGGGCAAAAATGTCTACCACGCGAGCGATCTTACTCAGGCCCACGATCTTGCCGTTGGGTATGTACGCCACATGCGCGCGTCCGTAGAACGGGAGCATGTGATGTTCACACATGGAATACAATTCAATGTCCTTCACGATCACCATTTCGCTGCACTCCTCAGAGAACATGGCGCTGCGGATCACGGCTTCGGCGTCCTGGCCGTAGCCCTGGGTGAGGAACTGCATGGCCTTGGCAATGCGTTCAGGCGTTTTGAGCAGGCCTTCGCGCTGCGGGTCCTCACCGAGGTGTTCGATGATGGAACGGTAGTTATCTGAAAGTTGGTCAAGGGTATCCATGCCGTAGGATTCTATTTTAGTGTAATACCTGTCTGTTATCTCGAAATCATCGGCATCATGGATGCTTCCGTTCCGCTTCACCGTAATATTCTGCATAAATGTTATCTGTTTCCTGTAATTTGATACAGTGCAGAACACCACCTGTTATGAATGGTTCAAGGATCGTCCATATCACCTTACAAAAATTCTCCGTGCTGGGTTGCATCCCGGTGAAATACGGGGTGTCAATGTTCAGATTCCTGTGATCGAATTTCTCGATGATTTCCCGTTTGATGACATCGCTGAGCTTTTTGGCATCCATGATGAACCCGGTGTCGGGATCCGGATCGCCTTTTACGGTAACGAACAACTGGTAGTTATGACCATGCCAGTTCTTGTTCGCGCACTTGCCGAACATGGCGATATTTTCCTCTTCACTCCATTTGTTATTATAGAGGCGATGCGCAGCATTAAAGGTTTCGCGGCGGGTGAGGTAAACCATGCTGCAAAGATACGGCGTTTACGGAAGCTGCAGGTGTATCTTAACAGACGGTAAGCTACAACCGGTGCAGGCTGTAGTAGTATACATGTAGGCGGATAGCGGATCGCAGGGATCAGGCAGCCAGGATGGCCACTTTTTTCGGGTCTTTGGAGTCCACCTTTACCTGCAGGGTGCGTCCCGGCTGATAGTTGCGGAGTTCCTCTTTGCGGATGTTCTGTTTCACCTCCACTTCATAGGGCACCATGGTGCTGTGGCGGATCTCGAGTAACATGCCGATGCGCGGATGATCATTGATGGTGCGGCCGGTTTCCCATACCTTCAGGATGATGGCCATGGCAGGCTCACCTGAGCGCATGATGTCCATAGCTACAAAAGCCGGACGGAAAAAGAACCAGTAACCGGCAAAGGCCACACCCAGGGTGAGGATAAATGTGGCCAGTCCGTACGTCCAGTGAAATACAGAAATGATACCCACGGCGGTGAAGGCTATTCCGGCGAACAGCCATATGACATAATTTGGGAGACCGAATTGCTTGACCATAGCGCTTACGTAGAGGAGGATGTTAAAGGTTTCAATATGTTATAC
This sequence comes from Chitinophagales bacterium, assembly GCA_036734545.1. Taxonomy (GTDB): domain Bacteria; phylum Bacteroidota; class Bacteroidia; order Chitinophagales; family BACL12; genus UBA7236. Next base: position 60,033 of record DAIMYJ010000003.1, on the reverse strand, counting down.
GTAAAAATCATGGGTTTTGTTCACATAGCCAAACATGTTGTTCACAGGGGTGTGGATGGTTGTCTAGACATGGATTACGGTTGACTGTTCGCTGCTATTTGCCGGATGGTGCGGCCGAAGCTCGCGATGCGGCTGCCGGTTGGAGGCCGTGCGGGCGTGGCCGGCCGGGCAGGGGGGTGCGGCACGACAAGCCGGCGGAGTGAACAATGACCTGTACTTTATGTTCCAATACCGTTACCTTTAATGCGACCCGAACATCCAATTTTCCCAACATCCGACCGTATTATTTAATCGTAAATAGATCGTGAATACCATTGTTCAGCGCCTGTTGGAAGGCGACAGGATACCCGACCGTTTGATCCGCACCCGTATTCGTTCCCTGCTCAGGCAAAGGCTCCAGGATGAGACCAAGTCTACTGCAGAGGCGCAGCAACAGCATCTGATGGAGGTGATCGCCCAACTCAAGGCGTCGCCCATTGCCATTGCCACCCGCGAGGCGAATGAGCAGCATTATGAAGTGCCCACCGAATTTTTCCAGTATGTGATGGGTGACCATATGAAGTATTCCTGTTGTTACTGGGATGCCGATACACGCACGCTTACTGATGCGGAACGCCGTGCGCTGGAGATCACCTGTAATCGTGCAGAACTTGCGAACGGCATGGACATTTTGGAATTGGGATGCGGCTGGGGCAGCCTCACGCTGTTCATGGCCGCACGTTATCCGGGAGCGAATATTACGGCAGTGAGTAATTCGGCCACGCAGCGCGCATGGATAGAGCAATGTTGCGCCGAACGCGGACTCACCAATGTGCAGGTGATCACCGCAGACATGAATGTGTTCGATACGGAGCGTCGTTTTGATCGCGTGGTGTCGGTGGAGATGTTCGAACACATGCGCAATTATCAGCTGCTGCTGCAAAAGATACATACCTGGTTAAAGGCCGAAGGACAATTGTTCGTGCATATTTTTACGCATCGCGATATCACGTATTTTTTTGATGTGGTTGACGAGCGCGACTGGATGAGCAAGTATTTTTTTACCGGCGGCGTGATGCCTTCGGATGACCTGCTGTTCTATTTCAATGACCATATGACCGTGTGCGATCACTGGCATTGGGACGGCACACATTATGGTAAGACCGCTGAAGCGTGGCTGCAGAATCAGGATGCGCATCGGAAAGAGATCATGCCCATCATGGAGCAGACCTATGGCCGCGATCAGGCGGTGAAGTGGTGGGTGTACTGGCGCATTTTCTTCATGGCTTGTGCCGAGCTGTGGAATTACCGTGATGGGAAGGAATGGTTCGTGAGTCATTATTTGTTCAAAAAGAAATGAGATGGAAAAACTGGCAGTGATCGGCACGGGGATCGCCGGCATGGGGGCAGCCTATTATCTCCATAAGGATTTTGATATCACGGTTTTTGAGTCTGCCGATCGCATAGGCGGACACACGAATACGGTGTATGTGAATGAGGGCGACAGAAAAGTACCGGTGGATACGGGATTCATTGTATTCAACAACCAAACGTATCCGCGACTGGTTGCCTTGTTCAAGGCCTTGCAGGTGCCGGTGAAGACCACCAATATGAGTTTTGCGGCACAGGTGATGCAGGATGGACTGGAGTATTGCGGATCAGGCATCAACCAATTGTTTGCGCAGCGGCGCAGGATATTTTCACCGCGGTATATTCGCTTTCTATTGCAACTGAACAGGTTCAATCAAACCTGCACAGAAGTGCTCGAGAATGCTGATCTGCATCCGCTGTCGATCGCTGATTATCTCAAGCTCAGAGGATTTTCGAAAGATCTTTTGCATTGGTATGTATTGCCGATGAGTTCTGCTCTGTGGAGCACACCGCCCGAAACCACGGCAAAATTTCCGGCACTTACGCTGGTGCGTTTTTTTAAGAATCACGGATTTTTAGGATTGAACACACAGTTCCAGTGGTATACGGTGGATGGTGGCAGCGAAGAATATAAAAAGCGGTTGATCGCACCTTTCCGCGATCGCATCCAAACCGGCAATGGCATCCGCTCGGTGCATCGCACGGAGGCAGGTGTGGTGTTGACCGACAGTAAGGGTGTGGAGCATGTTTTTGATAAAGTGATCATTGCAGCGCATGCCGATGAAGCGCTGGCTATGCTGGGGGATGCCACAGAAAAGGAGCGGCAGTATTTATCCCCCTTCGCCTATTCGGTGAATACGGCCACCCTGCACACCGACACCTCGGTGATGCCGAAGAAACGTCTCGCGTGGAGTTCCTGGAATTACCGCACGGAATACATGGGATCGCGTTTGCAGTCGTCATGCACGTATTGGATGAACAGTCTTCAGGGAGTGTCGGACCGCACGCAGTATTTTGTTACCATTAATGATCCCGGCATCATTGACCATAAGCACATCATTCAGGAGATACGGTATACGCATCCCATATTTACGGTGGAGGCCATGCACATGCAGGCGCGACTGCCTGAGTTGAATGCCAACGGAAAAGTGTATTTCTGCGGCAGTTATTTCCGGTATGGATTTCATGAGGATGCGTTGATGAGTGCAGCACAGGTGTGTGAGGATATTTTAGGGAGAGGTGTTTAATTTCTTTCAGGTAACGACAATTATCTGCCGGTAATATAATTTCTGCTGATCTTCCGCCTGATCGCAGAACATCCGGATGGTAATGATTATGTATTTTTAGATCAATATGTTCACTTCCGCACTGTATACCTGTCAGGTCATGCACCACAGACTGGCGCCGAAAAAGCATCAGTTCCGGTACCGGATATTCATGTTCTGGCTGGATGTGGATGGTTTGCAGGCAGCTGCCGACCGGTCGTGGATGTTTGGTGTGCGCAGGCCGGCGCCATTCCGGTTCAGGCATACCGATCACATCAAATATCCGGCGGGTGATCCGCGCAATACGCTTAGCGTGCGCGAGAAGCTGGATCAATGGCTGGCGGAACAGGGCATTGCCGAACCGCCGGCAAAAGTTTTTCTGTTAACGCACGTGCGCCTATTTGGGTATGTATTCAATCCGGTGAGTTTTTATTTCTGTTATGATGCACAGGACCGCTGCCGGTATGTGGTCACTGAGGTGAGCAACACCTTTGGTGAAATGAAGATGTTCCTGGTGCAGCATACTGAAGGCGATGTTTTTTTACAGGAGGACACTAAATATTTTTATGTATCGCCGTTCACGGAGATGGACGACCGCTTCGTTTTCCGCTATGTGGTGCCGGATACCGGCCTGCAGTTGCGCATCGACACGCTGGATGCGGCGGGGAACAGATATTTTATCAGCACACTTACCGGCCGCCGGCAAACACTTTCCGATCTTCGGTTGTTGTGGTATGTAGTGCGTTTTCCGCTGGTGACCTTGCGTGTCATGGCGGGTATCCACCTGCAGGCCTTCCGTTTGTGGCTGAAGCGATTGCCGTGGCACCGAAAATCGGATGACGCCGATCTGCAGCAGGATATCCTCAATGATGTGGTAGGCATCCCGGAAAAAAATTAGCCGTTATCCGTAATTTTGAAGGTCTATGACGAGTTTTTACAGGAATCTCATCTTACAATCGCTGGCGCCCATGCAGAAGGGGTATCTGACCCTGACCATGCCCGATGGCTCCATACGTACGTATGGAGATCCCGCGTATGAACAGCATGCCGATGTGCAGATCCGTTCCGAGCAGTTCTTTCGCCGTGCCGTGTTGTTCGGCGATATCGGTTTTGCGGAATCATATATGGATGGCGAATGGGAGACCGGTGATCTTACGGCGCTGCTGTCGTGGTTCCTGCTGAACATTGAACATACGCCCACTTTATCCGGCAGCAAGGCCAAAAGATATGCGCTCAACGCCATGCAATTCCTGAACAAGCTGTTTCACGCTCGAAGGAAGAACAGTATCACCGGATCACGGAAGAATATTTCGGAGCATTACGATCTGAGCAATGATTTTTTTCGCCTGTTCCTCGATGGCACGATGACGTATTCATCGGCTTATTTTCTCCGCCCGGATATGGACCTCGAGGCCGCACAGTTTGCCAAATATGAGAGTTTGTGCCAGTCACTGAAGCTGCAGCCCGGCGATCATGTGCTGGAGATCGGTACCGGATGGGGCGGTTTTGCCGAGTATGCAGCTGCACACTATCAGTGCCGCATCACCACCGTTACCATCTCTAAAGAACAACATGCTTATGCGACCGAACGCATGCGCAAAGCCGGACTGGCCGATCGGGTAGAGGTGCAGCTGAAAGATTACCGTTTGATAGAGGGCACCTTTGATAAGGTGGTGTCCATCGAGATGATCGAGGCGGTGGGTGCGCAGTATTTGGAAACCTATTTCAGAAAGATCCAAAGCGTGCTGAAGCCTGACGGTGTGCTGGCCCTGCAGGCGATCATCTGCCCGGATTCGCGGTTTGAGTCGTTTAAGAAGAATGTCGACTTCATTCAGAAGCATATCTTTCCCGGCAGTCTGCTGCCCAGTATTGCGGCCATCAATGCATCGGTGAACAAGACCGGTGATCTGTTCATGTTCGGATTAAAGGACATGGGCCGCAGTTATGTGACCACCCTGGAAACCTGGAGGCATCGATTCAATGCCAACGTGGATCAGATCCGGCAAATGGGATTTGATGATACCTTCATCCGTAAGTGGAACTACTACTTCGCCTATTGCGAAGCGGCATTCGGTATGCGCAATATCAATGTGGTGCAGATGGTGTATACGCGGCCGAATAATTTTAAGTATTAATAGGTAGAATTGAAGATTCGAAGATTGGAAGGATCGA
>DAIMYJ010000003.1:29142-55146 GCA_036734545.1 Chitinophagales bacterium | reverse complement strand
GTGGAGCATAACATGTATGCCACACTGGATACCGGTTCTGTGGTGGTGATGGAGATCGTGATGCTCGACGGCTGTATGCCCTGCATCAATGCCGCGAACTGGATGGAGCCTGTGATCGATGCATTCAATGCTGCTTACGATGGCCGCGTGCAGTGGTATACCTTCGGTTATAACGACAGCTATTCCTGTGCGGCGTTATCTGACTGGAAGACGGAGAATGCCATCGGCTGCGATGCGCAGTTCGTGTATGGCGCCGATATCGCTTCGTATTACGGTGGAATGGGGATGCCCACGATAGTGGTGGCAGGCCGTGCTTCGCACACGGTGTATTTCAATCAGTTTGGCTTCGTACCTGCCGACACGGTGGAGTTTGCGCAGGCCATCACCTATGCCCTGGGTTTGGAAGAACCTGTCGTGAGCGTTGACGACCATGCGACAGATGCTTTTCAGGTATACCCCAATCCGGCTACTTCTGCGATCATGCCGGTCGTTCCAGCCACATCGGGAGACTATATATATACCATATATGATGCAGCAGGCCGTATCTGTCTGCAGGGCAGCTACGCCAATGCGCCCATTCAAGTGCAAACGCTGACTCCCGGCATCTATTCCATCGCATTACAGTCGGCCAAGCACCGCTACCGGGCCACCTTCGTTCGTGCCCTGTGATCAGGATTTATGGAATACCAGTACCGGTAACTTGCTGTGATACAGGACATCCACTGCCGTGCTCTGATGCAGGAATTTGTTCACTCCACGTTGTTTCCTGTTGGTCACTGCGATCAGGTCGATCTGCTTCATGCTGATGTATTGTTTATACGCATCGCGCAAAATACGGGCATCGATCACATCAAACTCAACAGGCACTTCATGATAATTAGCGCGAATGGTATCTGCGATCGCATAGAGGGCTGCATCCTTGTCCTCCCCATCGAGGTTAAAATGGGTGACATGCAGTTTGAACGGCAGTTCGCTGAACAGGTTGATGAGTTTACCGGCTGAGTACACATCCTCGGTATCGAGGTCGCTCATATATAATACTTCTCGGATAGGTTTATAGGTGTATTTTTCCGGAATGGCCAGCACGGGATACTGGGCGTGCTTAAGAATAGCCTGGGTCACGCTGCCGAAGAACAGCCTATCCAGTTTGTGGTGGTCATGACTGCCCATCACGATCAGCGTCGGATGTATGTCGGCGGCCACGCCGAGGATCACATCTTCGGCCACGCCATTGTGCACGGAGCCATTCACGGCATTCGGCATGCCTTCGGCCTCGAGGGTCTCTTTCACGCGATCCAGCAGTCGCTGCATACCGGCATCAGCCTCTGACCGCATTTTATAGACCAGGTCGGAGGTGATCTTATCTACGCCTTCTGCACCGATATGGTCGCGTTCCTCTTTCACGAACAGGTCATCAACGGCATGTACAAAGTGCACATCTGCGCCGGTGATCCTGAGCAGGGGCAGCATATATTGCCATATCGCATCGGATTCAGGCATGAGGTCAGTTGGGATCAACACATGTTTCATAGTGCTTGGATTTTCCCTAAAGTTACCCTCCGGTCAACCCACAAAGAATGAATAAAGTCACCATTTGTAAATATCCTTCCCTGATCCCGGTGTTTTTCCGGTCGGGGGTCCCGGCGGTCGGCTAAGGTTCCCGGGGGGAGGTGCCCCGGGGTTGCAACTTTTAGTATGTTTAATTGTTGTATCCAAAAGTTAAACATTAAATTTGCATTATGGCAGCGATATACAGCATTCGTGACCTCGAACATTTTTCCGGCATCAAGGCCCATACGATTCGTATATGGGAGCAGCGTTATGGCATTTTAAAGGCTGCGCGCACCGATACCGGCATTCGGTATTACAACGAAGGCGAGCTGAAATACCTGATGAGTCTGGCTTTGCTGAACCGCAACGGCCATAAGATCAGTAAGCTGGCAAAGATGGATCAGGAGCAGATCACGGAGCTGGTGGAGGGTTTGGTAAAGACGCCGAACGAGTTTGATGTGCATATTGAGGGCCTGATCATGGCCACGCTGGAGTATGACGAGGAGCGCTTTGACAAGATCCTGAACACCTGTTTTCTGCAGATCGGCTTTGAGTCTACCGTGCTGAAGGTCATCTTTCCTTACCTGGAGAAGGTGGGTATCATGTGGGTGTCTGGCACCGTGATCTCGGCCCAGGAGCACTTTATGTCGCAGATCCTGCGCCAGAAGCTGCTGGTAGCCATCGACGGTTTGTCTACCCGCCTGGAGTCCCATTCCCGCACGGTGGTGCTGTTCCTGCCCAATGGCGAGTGGCATGAGCTGAGCCTGCTGTTCCTGCATTATCTCCTCAAATCCCATCATCACCGGGTGATCTACCTGGGTGCGAGCGTGCCCATCAAAGACGTTATACAGGTAGGGCATGCCCTGAAGCCCCACGGCTTTTTCACCATTCTGACCACAAACCCGACCGGGTATAGCATCGTAGATTACCTGAACAAACTGGCCGACGAGTTCCCGGAGAGCAAGGTGTTCGCCAGCGGTCTGCAGATGGCCAATCCCTTGCGGGGCCTGAATTCTAACGTGTGTGTGGTCCGCTCTCTGGACAATGTGGTTTCCAGGGTGGAGGAGCTTTCTCCCCGGGCAGCCGTATAAAATGTTTAACAGAAAGTAAAAATAGTTAAACAAAAATTTGGAAGTTTGGAAAGGGGCCTGTATTTTTGGTGAAAATTAAACAGTATGACACGTTCAGAATTTCAAGATGGCATTATTCAGCTGAAAGCTCCTCTTAAGGCGTTTGCCCTGAATCTGACACGCGACAGGGATGACGCTTTGGACCTGGTTCAGGAAACTTACTTCCGTGCTTTGTCCAATCAGGACAAGTTCAACGATGGCACCAACCTCAAGGCCTGGTTGCTCACCATCATGAAGAACATCTTCATCAACAATTACCGCAAGGCATCCAAGCGTAACACAGTAGCAGATGCTTCTGACAATCTCTATCTGCTGAACGCAGGTGTGGGTGTAGCAGGTAATCAGGCTGAGAAAGATTTTGTGATGCGCGACCTCAACAAGGCTATCAACCGTTTGGATGAGGAATATCGCAGGCCGTTCATCATGCATTTTCACGGGTATAAGTACGAAGAGATCGCCGAAGAAATGCGTTTACCGCTGGGTACCGTAAAGAGCCGCATCTTTTTCGCCCGCAAGCAAATGAAAGATTTTCTGGAACTCAAGGGTTTCGAACGTTATTGACGTATACTTAAATTGCAACAAAAGCTCCGGATCTCCTTTCGGAGCTTTTTTATTTTTATGCGATCCACCATCATGCCTCGTAGAGTTCGATGGGAAGTCCGTCGGGATCGGAGAAGAATGTGAACGCCATTCCGGTAAATGCATCTATGCGCACCGGTTCGCATGCAACGCCATGCTGCACCAGATGCCTGATCATGGCATGGATATCCGGCACGCGAAAAGCAAGATGCCTTAAACCGCAGGCCTCCGGATAGGAAGGTCGGGGCGGAGGGGAAGGAAAGCTGAACAACTCGATCTGCGTATGTTCATCCACCCGCAGATCCAGTTTGAACGAATCGCGCTCGGCACGATAGTGTTCACTGATCACCGTCAGTCCCAGGATGCGCGTGTAAAAATCTTTCGACCGTTGGTAGTCGGCACAAATGATGGCGATATGATGTATTCCGCTGATCAATCGTATGGAAAAAATGCGTCTTCGATATGCAGGCATTCCCAGTTTCCGTTCTTCCATTCCAGTGCTACCACATCGAAGCGGATGAATCCTTCGAATTGTTGTACGAACGTGTAATGGGATGCGGCTCGTGCCAGCAGGTTCACTTTCTTTTTATTGATGGATGCTTCCGGATATCCATAGTGTAAACCGGATCTTGCCTTCACCTCCACGAATATCATGTGTCTGCCGTGCTGTGCAATGATATCCACTTCTGCGCGTTTAAACCGATAATTCCGCTCCAGAATGCGATATCCTTTCTGCTCCAGCATGGCAGCTGCAAAATCCTCTCCCGCTTTGCCCAGTTCCTGTTCCCTCCGCATAATACCGTAATTTTGCCGGGTAGCACCATGGACAAATATATACAGAGATTCCCTGACCAGCTGCTGGAGGGGTTACGTATAGTAGAAAACACGGTATGGCCATCCCTGCCGCGTCAGCCAAAGCAGGTGGTGATCACCGGCATGGGCGGCTCGGGTATCGGAGCAGTGATCGTGCGTTCACTGATCGGCAACAACTTGTCCGTTCCCTTTGCAACGGTAAACAATTACCGCTTACCCCGCTGGTGTAACCCCGATACACTGGTTATTTGCAGCAGCTATTCCGGTAATACTGAAGAGACATTGGCCGCTTTTGAGGATGCACGCGCCCTGGGATGCATGATCGCCTGTGTGACCACGGGCGGTAAATTGCTGGAACTGGCGCAAGCGGGCGATCTGCCCACCATTGTGATACCCGGCGGTATGCCACCGCGCAGTTGTGTGGGATACTCCATCATCGGTCAGCTGGCCGTATTGCAGCATGCCGGCGTAATATCTGCCGATTGGCGCGGCCGTATGCAGGCTGCAGCACATTTTCTGGCCTCTGCCGGTGCAACATTGCGCACAGAGGCACAGGCCCTGGCACAGCAGATCGCGCCATACATTCCGGTGATCTACAGTGATATCCTCTTGTCAGGTGTAGCCGTTCGCTGGAAGCAGCAGATCAATGAGAATGCGAAGATGCATGCCTTTGATCACACCCTCCCGGAGATGGACCACAATGAGCTCGTTGCTTATGTGCTGCCGGATCCGCGGTGCTGTGCGGTGTTTTTACGGCACAGCTACGATCATCCGCGCATGCAGCAGCGGTTCACCCTTACGAAGGAACTGATGGAAGGCAAAGCGGGTTGTGTGGTGGAAGTGCAGGCGAGAGGTGAGGATATCTATGCGCAATTATTCAGTCTGATACACCTGGGCGATTGGCTGAGTGTTGAACTGGCCGCCATGCGCGGTGTTGACCCCATTGATATCACCATCCTGGAGCAACTTAAAACTGCACTGGGCCGCTCATGAAACAAATCGTGCAATTCCGCGACCTGGGCAACATGGCTTACGGCCATGCCTGGGATCTGCAGGAATCCATATTTCGGGATATCGTTGACAAGAAACTGCAAAACCGCCTCTTACCGGAAGATCAACAGCTGACTTACCGGCATCATTTATTGTTTGTTGAACATCCGCCTGTGATCACGCTGGGCAAGAGCGCTGATCAAAACAATGTGTTGCTGCGCGAAGAGGCGCTTGCTGCGAGAGGTGTGCAGTTGTTTCATATCAACCGCGGCGGTGATGTAACGTATCATGGGCCCGGGCAACTGGTGGGTTATCCTATCCTGGATCTGGATCAGTTCACCACAGACCTCGGCGTGTATTTGCGGAATATCGAAGAAGTGATCATCCGCACATTGGCCGACTACGGGCTGCACGGCGAGCGCAGCAGCGGAGAGACCGGTGTTTGGCTGGACGTGGGCAAACTGCGCGCACGCAAGATATGCGCCATCGGAATTCGCTCCAGCCGCTGGGTGACCATGCATGGCTTCGCATTCAACGTGAATACGCAACTCGACCACTTCAATTATATCATTCCCTGCGGGATCACCGATAAAGCAGTAACCTCCCTGCAAAAAGAATTAGGGCATGCGGTGCCGATGGAAGAGGTGAAATTGCGCGTTAAAAAGTATTTTGCAGAAGTTTTTGATTGTATACTGGTATAATGGCTACGAACGAAGAAGATAAAGAATTGGATATACTCGCCTCCGAAGTAGAGGAGGAATTATATGAGCATCACCGCATCGTGGCCGATCGCGGGCAGGAGCCTTTGCGCATCGATAAATTTTTATTCAACAGGCTGGAAAGTATTTCGCGCACCCGCATTCAATCAGCAGCCGAAGCAGGATGTATTCTGGTGAATGAAAAAGCGGTGCGTTCGAATTATCGCATCAAACCCGGTGATGTCATCACGATCGTTTTACCGCATAAGCCGGAACGTTTTGATCTGAAGCCGGAAAATATTCCGCTCACCATTTTGTATGAGGATGATGACCTGATGGTAATCAACAAACCGCCCGGCTTAGTGGTGCATCCCGGTGTAGGCAATTACACGGGCACGCTCGTGAACGGATTGCTGCATCATTTCAGCGGTCTGCCTGTGCCAACAGATGAGCCGTTCAGACCGGGACTGGTGCACCGTATCGACAAGAATACTTCAGGATTATTGGTGGTGGCGAAGCGGGAATATGCCATGAGCCATCTGGCCAAACAGTTTTTCGATCATACAATAGAGCGTCGTTATCTGGCGTTGGTATGGGGAGAATTTGAAGAGACCGCCGGTACCATCACAGGCAATATTGCCCGCCATCAGCGCTTTCGCAAGATGTTCGATGTGTATCCGCCGGATGGTGAGATCGGAAAACCGGCCATTACCCATTACCGTGTGCTTGAACATTTTGGTTATACAAGCCTTGTGGAGTGTCAACTGGAAACGGGTCGCACCCATCAGATCCGGGTGCACATGCAGCATATCGGACATCCGATATTCAATGATGATACCTATGGTGGAGACCGTGTGGTAAGGGGCACCATTTATACAAAATACCGGCGGTTCGTGGATAACTGTTTTGCGCTGATGCCGCGTCATGGCCTGCATGCGCGTTCTCTGGGATTTGTGCATCCGCGCACCGGTGAGCACATGTATTTTGAAACTCCGCTGCCTGCCGATATGGAAGCTGCTGTGCAGAAGTGGCGGGATTATGCCAAACACTTGAAGTTGCCCGAATAAGCTGAACGCTAACCAAATTCGGTGATTGTTGTACCATTATTCCCTTCATTATCTTTATATCCGATGAGAACATTGCTGATCCTCCTGTTCCTCCTGCTCAGTGTGCGGGCAGTGCCTGTTCATGCGCAACATTGCGGCACACCGGCCATATTGCAGCAGTTGCAGCAGCGCAATCCCGAAATGTGGCAACACATTATGGCCATACAGCGGCAGCAGTTCGATGGGTTAAGGCTGGCTGATGGTGTATATACCATCCCCGTGGTGGTGCATGTGGTTTATAACACCGCCGCGCAGAACATAGATGACACCCGTATTTACACGCAGATCAATGTGCTCAATGCTGATTATCGCCGTCTGAACGCCGATACAACCGAAACGCCTGGGCCCTTTCAGGCGGTAGCTGCCGATGTGGAGTTTGAGTTTTGTCTGGCCTCTCTGGATCCGGATGGAAATCCCACAACCGGCATCATCCGCACGTATACCGATACGACCATATGGGACCTGTCCTTCTCAGAAAATGTGAAGTCAACGGACCTGGGCGGTGATGATGCATGGCCGGCCTCTACCTACCTGAATATCTGGGTATGCAACCTGGAGGATGGCATACTTGGTTACGCCGTTTCACCCGGAGCACCGCCGGAGGTGGATGGCATTGTTGTGGACTATAAGAATTTTGGCCTCGCCGATATCAGTTCTGCCCCTTATCATATGGGCCGCACCACCACCCATGAGGTGGGGCACTGGCTGGGCCTTACCCATGTTTGGGGGGATGACGGCGGTTCCTGTGCAGGGGATGACGGCATGGACGACACGCCGCTGCAGGCAGGTCCGACTTATGGATGTCCGGATTTTCCGCTTACCGACGATTGCACCACCGAATCGCCAGGCGTCATGTATCCGAATTATATGGATTATACCGACGATCTGTGTATGAACCTGTTCACCCAGGATCAGAAGGACCGTATGCGCAATGTGATGGCCACCTATAGGGCCTCCCTGCTCACGAGCACAGCCGGCTGCAACGAGATCGGGCCGCTGCCGGGTGATGTAGCGGAATTGATGATATACCCCGTGCCCAACAACGGGCAATTCACAGTGTCGATCAAGAATTTCGCCGGCACATTGAATACATTAGAACTTTCCATATACAACAGCCTGGGCCAGCATATGGGGTCGGTTTCCCTGGAGGCGGGCAATAACGTTGCCCAGTATATCGACCTGTCGGGTCAGGCCCCCGGCACCTATATCGTGCAGGTGTTCAATGGCACCTACTTCCTGACGGAACCATTTATCTTGTTTTGACGGTTATTTAATGGTATACGCGCCCTTCTGTATAGTTGACAATCCCATGAAGTAAAGTCTGCCGTACTTTGTAACTTTGTTATTCCTTACTAACCAATCCTTATCCAGCAAAATGAAAAAAGCTCTACTCGCAGGTATTTTGGTTGCGACCACCTTCGTATTGTCCGCACAGGATGTAGTACGTTGTGGAGCCCATACATATCTGAAAACACTTGAAGCGTATTACCCTGAGGAATATGCGGCCATCAAAGCTGAAGCTGAAAAGCAGCAGAAGGTGACCACTACCTACAGGACCAACGGCGGTGTATACACCATCCCGGTGGTAGTGCATATCGTATACAGCAATGACGCACAGAACATTGATGATGAGTTCGTGTTCTCTCAGATCGACGTGTTGAACGCCGACTATCGTCGTTTGAACGACGATGCCGATGAAACACCGGCCGCTTTTGAAGGTGTTGCTGCTGATGCGCAGATCGAATTTTGTCTTGCCCAGCAGGATCCGGATGGTGTTCTCTCCACAGGTATCACCAGGACAGAAACGGATATCACCAGCTGGAGCCTCTTTGTTTCTCCTACTGCTGACAATTACGCCGACAACGTTAAGGATGCGGATGACGGTGGTGCAGACCCCTGGCCGCGCACAGAGTACCTGAACATCTGGGTGTGTAACCTGGGTGGCGGATTGCTCGGTTATGCCACGCCTCCCGGAGGTCCTTCCGGTAAGGATGGTGTGGTGATCGGTTACAAGTATTTTGGTGACGGCAGTCCGGGCGGCGTTTACAACAAAGGCCGCACAGCCACGCACGAAGTTGGCCACTGGCTGGGTTTGAATCATACCTGGGGCGATGATGATTTTGATCCGGAACCGCAGTGTGATGGTTCTGATGGTATGGCCGATGTGCCGAACCAGGAGGATGCTACTTATGGCAACCCCAGTTTCCCGCGTTTGGATGACTGTTCGCCGGTAACACCCGGTATCATGTTCATGAATTACATGGACTATACAGATGATGGCGCCATGAACATGTTCACTGAAGATCAGGCCGATAAAATGCGCACCATCCTCGAGACCACCCGTGAATCCATTCTGGAGTCACCCGGCTGTGTTCAAGGCGGTGTGGATGTGAACGATGTGCTGAAAGCACAGCTCATCCAACTGAGTGTATATCCGAACCCTTCCAGCGACCTGTTCATTTTTGAAATGGAGAACTTTGAAGGCAGCGATATCATCCTGGAGATCTACAATTTCACCGGCGAGCTGGTAGACCGTATGCAAATGGCTAACAGCGGTGTGGTGAAAGCGGAGTTCAACGCTCAGCAGTTGCCTGCCGGCGAGTATCTGGTGAAAGCCACTGACGGCGAGTTCATCCTGACACAGCAGATCACTGTAGTGAAATAAAGATATGTGTATACAACATGGAAAAGTGGCCGTTTCCCCGGCCACTTTTTTATTTCACACAAACTGAAACCCTACCTTTGTTGTTGGTCAATCCATACGTAATCCAGACATGCCTGATCTAACCGATATTCAGACCTTACTGCACTCCACTACCGATGATGCCGACCTCCTGCGAATAGCAGACAGCGTCCTGGCCGGAAAGCGGATATCTGTGCAGGATGGTATCACCCTCTATGAAAAGGCCTCCCTGGGATTTGCCGGGGCGTTGGCTGATCATATCCGCACACAGAAGCACGGCGATATCGCCTATTTCAACCGCAATTTCCATATCGAGCCCACGAACCTGTGTGTGTTCGATTGCAAGTTCTGCAGCTATTCACGCCTGCTGAAGCAGCGCGGCGACGGCTGGGTGATGAGCCGCGACCAGATCATGGAGATCGTGCACCGCTATGACGGCAAGCCGGTCACAGAAGTGCATATCGTAGGCGGTGTACTGCCGGAACTGAACCTACAGTGGTTCATCGATATCCTGCAAAGCATCAAGGCAGTACGGCCTGACCTCCACATCAAGGGATTTACGGCCGTGGAGCTTGAATATATGATCCGCAAGGCCAAGATGTCGTACCGGGAAGGACTGGCGGTGCTTAAGGAAGCCGGCCTCGACTCACTGCCCGGCGGCGGTGCCGAGATCTTTGATGAGGAGATACGCAGTCAGATCTGTGCCGATAAATGTGATACGGCCACCTGGCTCGAGATACACCGCATTGCCCATGAATTGGGCATGCACAGCAACGCGACAATATTATACGGACATATCGAATCGTTCGCCCATCGCGTTGACCATATGGAGCGTTTGCGCCGCCTGCAGGATGAGACCGGCGGATTCAATACGTTCATCCCGCTCAAATTCCGCAATCAGCATAACCAAATGAGCCACGTGCCGGAAGTAAGTGTGATAGAGGATATGCGCAATTATGCCATCGCGCGTATTTACCTCGATAATTTTCCGCATCTCAAAGCTTACTGGCCGATGCTGGGTAGGGAACAGGCGCAGCTGAGTCTGCAGTTCGGGGTGAATGATATTGACGGTACGATCGATGATTCCACCAAAATTTACAGTATGGCGGGTGCAGAGGAACAAACGCCGGTAATGACCACGCGGCAGATATGTGAATTGATCATGGCTGCCGGCAAACGCCCGGTAGAGCGCGACACCCTATACAATACCATCCGTGACTACAGCGATGTTGACCTCGACAAGGAATTCGGTGTAGAAGGATTCATTTCGCTGCCACTTACCCAATAAGCGGGAACTACGAGCCACTGATGACAGCAGAAAAAGCAGAGACGTTCGCCCGCACCAAAGAGATCTACCTGATCCGTCATGGCGAGACCGATTATAATCAGCGGGGCATCGTGCAGGGCAGGGGAGTGGACAGCGCGCTCAATGCCATTGGCCGTGCACAGGCGCAGTTATTTTTTGAACGTTACCGCGATACCGGTTTTGAGAAGATCTATATTTCCCATTTGCGGCGCACGGAGCAGACCATAGCCCCCTTTCTGGAGATGGGCATACCGATGGAGAAGCACAGCGGCCTCGATGAGATCAGCTGGGGTGTGCATGAGGGAAAGAGCGATCAGGAGTCCTTCCGCCTGTTTTATCAGGTATTGCACGAATGGCAGCAGGGCAATGTTACGCTGGCGATAGAAAATGGCGAAAGCCCCGTGCAGGTGCAGGAGAGGCAACGTGTATTTTTAGACAAACTGCTGCAGGATCCGGAAGAGCGGGTATTGATTTGCAGTCACGGCAGGGCCATCCGCATCCTGCTCTGTACCATGCTCAATGAGCCGCTCCAACAAATGGATACATTTCCCCATCAAAACGTCAGTTTATACAAACTTTTATTTCGGGATGGTAGTTTTACGCTCGAAATAGGCAATGATACCGCTCACCTGAATGCAGAATAAATACCGCATATCACTCGTCAGCTATTTGAATACCAAACCCTTTCTCTACGGATTGCAACACGCAGAGGAAGCCCGGCAGTTTGCCCTTGAGTTGGATATTCCTTCCGTTGGCGGCAAAAAGATACTGGACAATGCCGTAGACATCGGTCTGGTGCCGGTGGCTGTGCTAGCGCAGCTGGATGATGCACGTATCATTTCGGATTATTGTATCGGTGCCGATGGCGATGTCAAGAGTGTATGCCTCTTCTCGCATGTGCCTATTGAGGAGGTTACATCTGTGTATCTGGATTATCATTCCATGACCTCTGTACAATTGGTGCAGATCCTCTTTCGCGAATACTGGAAAAGAACACCAGCCTATCTGCCCGCCACGACCGGCTATATTGAGCACATTCAGGGCACCACTGCCGGTTTGATCATTGGCGACAGGGCGCTGTCGATGTTCGATAAATTTCCCTACGTCTATGATCTGAGCGCTGCCTGGCAATCACTCACCGGCCTGCCTTTCGTGTTTGCTGCCTGGATCACCAGAAAGGACATTCCCGAGTCGGTGATCGCGGCTTTGAATACGGCGCTTGAATATGGTATCAACAACATTGAAACGGTTGTGCAGATGTATGCCGGGCAGCAGTTTGATAAAGAGACCGTGCACACGTATTTCACGCATAACATCGATTATCATCTGGATGCCGTAAAGCGGAAATCCATGGAGCTGTTCATCGGCAAGATACGCGCCCACACGGTTACCTCGGTGTGAGGTGCTTATAATGTAGCCACCCCTTCCAGTCCTTTTTTGATCAGTGTTTCCACCGCCGCTTCAGGGTCGGTGCAGAAGGTGCCGTTGGCGCGGTTGGCGAGCAGTACATTCAGGGATAAGCAGCGGTGTCCCATCAGCGCCGCGAGGCCATACATGGTAGCTGTTTCCATTTCAAAGTTGGTGATGCGATGTCCGTTCCAGTTGAATGTGGTGATGTCGGTATAGAATTCGGGATGGCTGAGGGGTAGATTTACGGCCCTTCCCTGCGGCGCATAGAATCCCGGTGCGGTGAGCGTGATGCCTTTGATGCAGGTGTTGCTGAAATGCGCCTGCAAGGCTGCGTCTCCGCTGAATACATAGGGGTGTATCGTATGATGGAAATAGCAATGCAGTTTGAATTGTTCCAGCAATGCAGTTTCCGCTTCCGTGTTTTGGAACTTATAAAAATGCAGCACATTATCAATGCCCACGGCGTATTCCGACATGAGCAGGGTGCCTACCGGGATATCGGCCTGAATGCATCCGGATGTGCCGAGACGGATGATGGTATAAGGTTGTATTTGTTCCCGCTCTGCATGTGTGCGGAGGTCATATTTCCGCAGGGCGTGGAGTTCGTTGAACACAATGTCGATATTATCGGGACCGATACCCGTGCTGATCACGGTGATCCGTTTATTTCCCAGGTAGCCGGTGTGGGTGATGAATTCCCTTTTGTGCCGGCGCACCTCGATACGGTCGAAATGCCGGCTCACCATTTCCACGCGACCGGGGTCGCCGACCGTGATCACCGTGTCGGCCACCTCCTCAGGGTGCAGATGCAGGTGATAGATGCTGCCATCATCATTGAGGATGAGTTCTGAAGCTCTTGGCTGGCTGTTCATGTTCCAAAATTAATTGTAAAAAATTGGATTATTTTTGTGGCGGCTATGGCTGACACTGATAAACGTATCCTCGTTCCCACCGACTTTTCAGCGCCATCGTATGCTGCACTGCAATATGCCATCTATATAGCCAACAGGACCAATTCCCGTATTTATCTGATCCATTTTGCCGACCGGGCTGAGCTGAAAGAGGCCGGCGCATCCATCGCAGGCTATAAGCAGTTGATCCGTGAGCTGGATGAGAAACTCGACTATGTAAAAAATCATAGCGGTGCTGCTTTCCGCATCCATGCGGAGGTGATCACCACCACCCACAGCATCGCCGATGAGATCAGTGATTACGGATTGAAGATCCACGCCACCCTCGCCTGCATCGGCACCAGCGGCGCCGATTCCAAAAGCGGAAAGCACGGCATCGGCGACAACACCGAAAAGGTGGTGAAAAGTGTTGATTTTCCCGTACTCACCTGCAGAGAAGTGAAGGAACCCATCAAATTCCGGAATTTTCTGCTGCCTATCGACCTCACCAAGTACACGCAGGAAAAGGTGGAACGCATCATCCGGTTTGCCAAAGGGTTCGAGGGCACCATCCATTTGGTAGCGGTGAGCGATTTCATTGAAGAATTCCTATCTACAAAAGCTACGCTTGCCGATAAGCTGGAAGAGGCCGCAGAGACCATTCGCGAAAGCGGTCTGCGCTGCACCACGGAAATGATCCGACACGACATGGTGAGCAACTCCATACAACTCTATGCCGAAGAGATCGATGCTGATCTGCTGGTGATCATGGGGCATGCGGAAAACAAATTCAACCAGCTTATTTTCGGCAGTCGGATCAATCGCGTTATCTCCAACAGTAAGATCCCTGTGCTAAGTTTCCGTCCGGAAGAGGAGGATTGATCAGCTGTGCGCTGCTATTTTTTTTAAACACTTTTAGGTCTGCCTGCGGATATGCGTCATTCGAAGATCACCGTCGTGATCGCCGCCTGCCATGCATCGTTGTGCAGACTAATGCATACCGGGCCGCTGTAATGCGGGATGGGTGGGATGGAAATTTCTATAGAAGCAGCATTACCTGATGCCAGGAGTCGACCGGTGATATCGGTGATCTGCCAGGTGACTTGTGCGGCGTAGGGTAATGTGATCATCAGATCGCCACTCTTTTCTGCAAAGGCCTGCGTATTGGCAAACGTTACCCCATTTTCCTGTGCAGCCGTTTCGATGGATTCCGGATAGATCAATCCGCGGGCATTGAGCGCGGAGAATACCTGTGTGTGATAGATGCCGCCGAACAACATCTCCTCTGCATCTACGATCACCTGTGCGGCTTCGGGCATGGTCATGTTGGGCACGCTGGCATACAGGGCTTCGCACACCAATTGATCACAGGCTTCTTTTCCGATGAGGTCAAAGATGTCCATGAGCGCGCCCGACCATATTTCGCTGGCGGCATAGATATTATCGGAATTATCCTCCGGATAATGTTTATCGGTATCTGCGTTCCGGCCGAACCAAAATTCATTGTGGCCATCCCAGGTGAATACTTCTTCCCATTTGTAGTCGCTATAAGTGCGCGAATGGCTTACCGCAAAATAATCGCCATAGCCTTCATCGATGGCGCGGCGTTCGAGGCCGGTATTGCTGCCGGGTGAAGCATGATCGCTGAGGGCGTGGGTGAATTCGTGGATGATCACATCGGCGTCTTCCGCATCATCCACACCGCCTTCGCCATATTGGATGCTGGGGATGGCGGCACTTACATAGAAAGACTGATCAGCGCCGGATGCACCGTGGGGGTCTACTTCTATATAGAAATCATGTAGCGCATCATAGCCGATGGAGGTCAGATATTGTGCCATCGCCGTGAGATGATACAGGGTGTTTACATCTTCAAAGCCGTCCTGACTGCGCGTGAAATAAAATGTATCGGTGATCGCAGTGACCACCGGAATGGCAGGAGCGTTCAGATCTTTCAACAGGATGCTGTCAGTACGTAAATAGAATACTCCATCGACAAACTGCGCGGGCATGGTCACTGCAAATCGCTCGTTGTTCAGTGCATCATTGTCGGCATCACCAAGATCTTTGTAATCGCCGGCATAATCAGTTTCTGCGGAGGTGATGGGGTCCGGCAGGAACACAAGGGCGTGCACTACGGTGTCGGGAAGTGCGAAGTATGTGCGATGATCGTTGCGCATACGCAGTGTGCCATCGGCAGTAAAATACCAAGTGGTATGCGCGCGGCTGTGTGTATCCTGATGGTCGGCTTTGTACAATTGCAGCAGGGCATTTTCTTCGCGCAGGAGTACGCGTTGCAGGGCAGTGCCTGCCGGAATACCTGCCTGTTCATGTATTTGGCTTACGCCGAAGGTGGGATGTTCAGGCAACGACACTTCTATTTTCCCCCCATAATAATTTCCCAACACGGCAATGAGCTGATCCTGTTGCACGATCGCTTTGCAGAGCACATGCTCAACAGGTATATCGTTGATGTATTGTTGCAGTGTGTAGTAAGTGGCAACGGGTGTTGTGCGCACGGCTGTGCATCGCAGATCGATATTATGCGGTACGAGCATTTCAACAGCGTCGGTCAGGAGTGCCGGATCATGGTGCACAGGAATCGGGCGAACAGGTGCAGGAAAGGAATAGAATTGTGCCTGTGCAAAGAGGCTAAACAGTATCAGGCTGATCAGCATTCCCCAGCGTGTGGATCTGTGCCTGCCAGAGGTCTTTGACGGATGCCTGAAATTGTTCATATCGTTCGCGTGCAATACTGATGTTAAAGGTACAGATTTCCTCGAATGTGCTGTTGTTCACACGTGCGCCTGCTTTATTGAGCTGATGCAATACGGTTTGCATATCGGCCATGGCGCAGGTTACCTGCATATGTTCAAATATAGTAACGATGCGAATGCCCGCCCGGTTCACGGCCTCTTCAGCCGCGCTGCGGTAGGCGTTGATGAGTCCGGGGATGCCAAGCTTCTTACCGCCGAAATAGCGCACCACGAGGATAGTGGAATTGGTGAGTTGATGAGCACGCAGCACATTCAGAACCGGTTTTCCTGCGCTGCCTGACGGTTCACCGTCATCGCTATTGCGTTCCATAACGGTATCGTATCCGATGCGTGATGCCCATACCACGTGCACGGCTTTGTGATGGGCCTTAAGGAGGGTTTCGCGGTACTGTTTGACCCTTTCGTCGTCGTGCACCGGCCAGGCGAAGGCGAGAAACTTGCTGCCCGATTCACTGTATGTGCCTTCGGAGGCTTGCCCGAGTGTGCGGTATGTATGCGGCGTATCCACCTGTGCGGCGAAGTTGCCATAATTCCGGCATTTGTAAAAATGCACAGTCGCTACGCAGTGTATGTCGGGCGGCTTTCTTTTCTTTGCACCATGCGTTCACTGTTCATATTAACAATGAGTGTGTTGTTGCTCGCCTCCTGCGCAGAGCCTGAGGAAGCGGTATCGGAGCAGACACCTGATCATCCCAAAGGCAAATTATTCATCATCGGCGGCGGCGACCGTGGTGATTCGCTGATGCAGACCATGCTGGAGGCTTCCGGATGGCAGCCCGGTGATCTGGTCACGGCGATCACCCTGCCAAGCGGGTGGGGCGACAGCGCCTATATCTGGCTGAATGACGATCTGAAGAAACTGACCGGTGCCAATTGTGTGAAGTTTGATTCTGCAGCCGTGCATGTGCCGGAGAAGATCGATTCTCTTCGCAGATCGAAGCTGATATTCATCAGCGGCGGTGATCAAAATAAAATGATGGCGCTGATCACGGGCACCAATATCAAGGAGGTGATCCGCGAAGCCTATCGCAATGGTGCGATGATCGCCGGTACCTCTGCGGGCGCTAGCATCATGAGTGAACGTATGCTTACGGGCGACGGATTGATCGATACTGTTTATCAAAATACCTATTCCGTGTTGTGGAGAGGCAATCTGGAAACAGCGGAGGGACTGGGGCTTTTGGATTCGGTGATCATTGACCAGCACTTTGTGGTGCGCAGTCGCTACAACCGTTTGCTGAGTGCCGTGATCGAGTATCCCGATTATCAGGCCATCGGTATTGATGAAGGAACGGCGATACTTGTGGACGGCGGTGTGGCAAAGGTGATCGGTGTGAGCCAGGTGGTTGCGGTGCATGCTCCTGAGCAGATCGGTTCGGTTTCCGATACCTTATTGGATGCACAGGGTATCCGTTTGGATATCTATGCGCCGGGTGCTACGTTTCCGATACATCATTAAATGCACAAGAGGCATCCGTATAAGTGCGGATGCCTCTTGTTATGCATACAGATATTGCAATCCTTATTTTTTCTCCAGGCAGTATAACATGAAGGCATACATCAGCGCTGTTTCGCGCACGCTTTCATAGCGGCCCGATTTTCCGCCGTGGCCTGCTTCCATATTGATCTTGAACAACAGGAGGTTGTTGTCGGTTTTCATATGCCGCAATTTCGCCACCCATTTTGCCGGTTCGAAATATTGCACCTGGCTGTCGTTCAATCCGGTGGTCACTAAGATGTTCGGATAGGGTTTAGCCTGCACATTATCATACGGTGAGTAGCTCATCATATAATCGTATTGCTCTTTGATCTTCGGATTTCCCCACTCCAGCCATTCAAAGGTGGTGAGGGGGATGGTCTCATCTTCCATGGTGGTGATCACATCTACGAAAGGCACATCAGCGATGACACCGCGATATACTTCAGGAGCCATATTGAGCACGGCGCCCATGAGCAATCCGCCGGCGCTGCCGCCATTGGCGAAGAGTTTTTCGGTAGATACATAATTATTCTTCTGCAGCCAGATACTGCAATCAATAAAATCGTAGAAGCTGTTTTTCTTGTTCAGCATTTTACCGTCCTCATACCATTCACCACCCATTTCCTGTCCGCCGCGAATATGCGTATTGGCATATACAAACCCGCGATCGAGCAGGCTCACGATGCGGCTGTCGAAATAGTCTTCATTGCTATAGCCATACGAGCCGTAACCATAAATAAAGCCCGGGTTGCTGCCGTCTTTGCGGAACATATCGGTGCGGTAGGCGATCGTGAGCGGTATCATTTTCCCATCGCGTGCCTGTACCATTACGCGTTCGGATGCGTAGAGTGATTTTTTATATCCGCTGGGTATCTCCTGTTCTTTGATGGTTTTCGTGGTTTTCGCACGCGCATCATATTCGAAAGTGGTAAAGGGGGTGATGAGCGAGGAATAGTTATATTGGAAAGCATTGGTGCGGTATTCCGGATTGTAGCCAAGTGTGGCATAGTAACCGGGTTCTGCGAACTGGATGATATCATCTTTCTGGTCGCGGGCGATGATGCGGATAGTGGTGAGGCCGTTTTGGGTTTCCTCCGCCACCATGAAGTATTGGAAGTGCTGCACCTGATTCAGGAATACCTGATCGCGGGCTTCGATCACATCGTTCCAGTGATCCTTGCCTTTGTTCGGTACCTCAGCGGAGCACAGGCGGTAATTTTTGGCTTTGTAGTTGGTGCGGATAAAGAAAATATTGCCGGCGGTATGATCCAGGCTGTAATCCACGTTGGGTTCCAGGGGTTCAAACAAGGTAAATTTTTCAGGGTTGGTGCCATCGGTATAATACACCACATTGGCATCCGTACGGCCTGAGTAGGCGAAAATGTAATCTTCGCTGCGGCTGTGATAAACAAAGATATCCAGCGTTGCATCATCCTCCTGCAGCAGCAGTGCATCTGCATCAGCCGAAGAACCCAGCACGTGTTTCTTTACCTGATATACGCGCAGTGTTTCTTTGTCGGGCACGCCGTAGAGAACGGCCTTGCTGTCTTTGGTCCACACACAGCCGTTACGCGTATCCTGAATTTCATCTTTCAGCCATTTACCGGTAGTGAGGTCTTTGATACGGATATCGTAGAAATTGCGGCCGGCGACATCCAGTATCACACATACTTTTGAATGGTCGGGACTTACTTCGGTGTAGAAGCTGAGGTAGTCATGCCCTTTGGCCAGTTCATTTCCATCCACGATCACTTCTTCTTTGGCATCGAGGCTGCCTTTTTTGCGGCAGTGGATCGGGTATTCGCCGCCTTTTTCGTAGCGGGAGTAGTAATAGTAGTCGCCCTTCTTATAAGGCACGCTGCTGTCATCCTCCTTGATTCGGCCCACTATTTCCTGGAACAGCTGCTCCTGGAGCCCCTCTGTAGGTGCCATCACCTGCTGCAGGTAGGCATTTTCGGCGTTCAGGTAATCGATCACCTTGGGGTTCTCGCGTTCTTTGAGCCAGTAGTAGGGGTCCTGGCGCTCGCCAAAGCTGCCTTGAATGGCATAAGGGATCCGCTCAGCTTTGGGCGGTGCGGGTTGCGACTGGGCTTCTGCCCTGAAGCCTGCACTCGCGGCCATCACCAGGGCTGTCAAGATGTACTTTTTCATGGTCGCAAGTTACGAAACTGTGTGTAACGGGCATTTTTACCATGTCACAAACAGAGCATTTTTTTACATTTTTGTCCTGAAAGCTTAATTGTAAAACCCTTACTTTAGCCACTGACTAAAACAACACCTATGCGAAAGTTTTTACTCCTGACTTTACTAACGATCACGGGGATGCAGCTTTTTGCGCAGGGTCGCACCATTACGGGGCGTATCACCGATGCCGACAACGGTGAGTACATCGCGGGGGTGACCGTGCTGCTGGAGGGCACCATGAATGGAACTGTTTCTGATGTAGAGGGTAAGTATACCCTGAATGTGCCCGATGAGGGGGGAACGCTGGTGTTCACCTTTGTAGGCTATGAGACCCAGAAAGTTACTCTGGGCACCAAGAATGTCGTGTATGTTTCCCTGAAGATGTCACAGGAGATCCTTGAAGAGGTCGTGGTTGTGGGATATGGAACGGAGGTAAAGACCAAGGTAACGGGCAGTATTGCAGAAGTTGGGGCCGACGAGATAGCCCTCACACCTGTATCTACCGTTGAGCAAACCCTGCAGGGTAAAGCCGCCGGTGTGTTCATCGAGGCCAACAACGGAAAGATCGGCGGTGATATCCGCATCCGCATACGTGGTAACTCTTCCATCAACGCCAGCAACCAACCGCTGATCGTGGTTGACGGGGTGCCGATCAACACGGTGGGTGTGAACGATTATTTCAACGTAGTGCTCAACCCGCTAAACGATATCGATTTCAATGATATTGAGAGCGTGGAGATCCTTAAGGATGCCAGCGCGGCAGCGATCTACGGTTCCCGCGGTGCGAACGGCGTTATCCTGATCACCACAAAGCGCGGTAAGGAAGGGGCACCGAAGATCACGCTGGATTACCAGTATGGTTTCAGCAAACCTACCCGCCTGCGCGAATTCCTGAATGCAGAAGAATACATCAGCTATTATACACAAGCGGCTATCAATGCCGGCGAGTATGACTTCGCCAATGGCATCAGCGGTTATGCAACCGTGGAGGAGGCGATCGAAGATTATATCGATGACGTGGAGAAGAAATTCGATAAGCTGCAGGGACATACCGACTGGCGCAACGACTTTGCGAATACCGATTGGCAGTCGCTGGCGTTCCAGGATGCCGTATCTACGATGTTCGACATGTCTATCAGCGGTGGAACGGAGAAATTCCAGTATTTCACCAGTATGGGTTACAATTACCAGGATGGTATCATGATCGGTAACCATGGCGACAGATTCAATATCACCAACAACATGGATGCGCAGCTCACCGAAAAACTGAGCTTGTCAACCAGCCTTACCATGAGCCGTACCATCAACAATGATATTCCGGACGACAACTCATTCAGTACGCCATTGCAGATGGTGGCTCAATCACCACTGACACCGGACAAGGATACCACCGGTGAATATTACGATAGGCCCACCACCTTATATTATAACCCGTTGATCGAGATCGACAACGTGTTCTTTGAAAGTACTACCTTCCGCACCATTGGAAACCTGGCGTTGGATTATGCACTCACCAAAGTGCTTACCCTGCGCGGTGAGGCCGGCGGTGATATCACCAACCACTGGCAGCAGCGTTTTTATGGCAGCAAGTCAGAAGTGGGACAGTCGGTAGGCGGTTATGCCACCAACTTCAACAGCGGTGTTCAATTCTTTGATACCAAGTTGTTGCTGTTGTACAATCAAACCTTCGGCAAGCACACATTGGGTGCCACCGGTGGTGTGGAATACAACCAGTATGATGATTACTACAATACGGTTGAAGGTCAGGGTTTCCCGAGCGATAAGCTGCAGACCCTGGCGAGCGCGGCTGAGATCGTATCCGGAACGAGCGTGCTGAGCTACTATCGCTTCCTCTCTTACATTACCCGAGCCACTTATGATTACGATACACGCTATCTACTCAATGTGACCGTACGTGCCGATGGTTCTTCACGCTTTGGTGAGAACAATCGCTACGGTGTATTCCCGTCCGCATCACTCGGATGGGTGATCTCCAATGAAGAGTTCCTGAAGGGCAATAAGAAGGTAACACTTTTAAAATTGCGCGCGAGTTATGGTATCACCGGTAATGCGGGTATCGGCAACTTCGATTATAAAGGCCTGTATGGTGTAGGCAATTATGCATCAAGCTCAGCGATCTTTCCGTCAACCATCGCCAATCCTGACCTGACCTGGGAAAAGACAGCGCAAAGCAATATCGGTTTTGATTTCGGCTTCTTCCGCGACAGGCTTACCGGTCAGATCGATGTTTATATGAAGAATACCACAGACCTGCTGCTGGATGTGCCCATTCCATCAACCACCGGTTATGCTTCACAAACACAGAATGTGGGTAGTATGACCAATAAGGGGATAGAATTCACACTCAATGGCGACATCTTTGTTGGCGACTTCAGTTGGGGTGCCAGTGTGAATTTTGCCGCTAATCGCAACGAGGTGACGGAATTGGCCAACGGTCAAACCATCATTGACTTTGGCGGCAGCGGATTCATGAATGTGGTAATGGTAGGCCAACCCTTAGGTGTATTCTACGGTGCTGAGTTTGCCGGTGCCGATCCTGAAAATGGAGACGGATTGTGGTATGTGAATGATCCTTCCGGCGGCAGCGAGACCACCAATGACTTCAACGATGCAAATTATGTGGTGATCGGCGATCCGAACCCGGATTTTATTGCCGGTCTTACCAACAACTTCGCTTATAAGAACGTAATGCTGGATGTTACCCTTCAGGGTGTGTATGGCAATGACATCCATATGGCCGGTGACTTCTGGATGGCCTCCAATGCCAGCCAGTGGGACAATCAGACCGTAGATCAGCTGGATGCCTGGCAGGAGCCCGGTGATGACACCGATATTCCGGAAAACCGCCTCTTATTCGAGAACGGTACGGCCTCCCGCTCCAGCCGTTATTTGAGTGACGGTTCCTACCTCCGCGTAAAGACGGTTACCCTAAGTTATATCATGCCCAAGCGTTTGA
This sequence comes from Chitinophagales bacterium, assembly GCA_036734545.1. Taxonomy (GTDB): domain Bacteria; phylum Bacteroidota; class Bacteroidia; order Chitinophagales; family BACL12; genus UBA7236. Next base: position 32,572 of record DAIMYJ010000003.1, on the reverse strand, counting down.
CCGAGCGTCTGAAAATGAACAGTATTCGCCTGTATGGCTCAGCCTATAACCTGTTCACGATTACCAATTACGCCGGATGGGATCCCGAGGTATCGAGTGATTCTTTTGTAGATAATGTATACTACGGTATCGATTTCTACAGCGCTCCGCAACCGAGAACGATCGTTTTTGGTGTAAGCCTTGGATTGTGATTTGAATAACTGTAAAAAACTAGAAGAAAATGAAAGCTACGATATATACCTGGATGTTCGCCGGCACCATCATGGCGGGCGTTGCCTCTTGTGAGGATATCCTGGATCTGGAACCGGCACAGAGCCTGAGCAACGAATCTGCATTGAGTGATGATGCCGGAGTAAAGCAGACCCTCCTGGGCGCTTACGACCGCATGGCGCAAACGGCTTTGCTCGGCGGAGAAGTAATGATGAATGCCGATCTCTACGCCGGTTTCGGTGAGATCGAATGGATCGGAACGTTTGAAGAATTCAAAGAGATCTATAACCGCGATATCCTGGTGAACAATGGCGCCGTAAGTGGATTGTGGGATGACGCCTACGAAGTGATCAATACCTGTAATAACGTATTGAACGCATTGGATGTAGTGGATATCGCCGACCGCGACAGGGTGGAAGGTGAGGCGCTTACACTGCGTGCCTGGTGTCTGTTTGAACTGACCCGCGCATTCGGACCGCAATATGAAGTGGGTAGTGATAACAGTCAGTTGGCCGTTCCGATCATCCTTGAGCCGACACTCGCGATCGGAGAGAACTCTGAGGTAACGCGTAACACAGTGGAAGAGTGTTACAATCAGGTGATCGCCGATCTTATTGCCGCTGAAGCCAAACTGCCGGAAGACAATGACGAGTTCATTGATACCTGGGTGGCCTCTGCTTTACTGGCGAGGGTGTATCTCCAGAAGGAAGACTATGCTAATGCCCGCGATGCTGCCGACCGTGTGATCAACTCCGGTGAGTTCGAACTGAATGCGACCTATGCCGAGTGTTTCACACAGGATGATGCAACCGATGAGGACATCTTCAGCGTGGAGATATCAGAGCTGGATGGCTCCAATGTGCTCAATACCTATTATGCCATCAACGATTTTGGCGGCCGCGGTGATATTGAGATCCTTGATGAGCACCTCGCCCTGTATGATATTTCCGACCTCCGCACCACCATGTTCCTGATCGACGGTGGTTCGCGCTTTTCTACCAAGTATAACAACGAATTCGCCAATGTCAGCGCTATACGTCTCGCGGAGATGTATCTCATTCGTGCCGAGTGCAACCAGCGTCTGGGAACAGCGATAGGCGCTTCACCAGACGATGATTACAATGCCGTGCATACGCGTGCCGGATTGCCTGAAGCGGTCGGTGTTTCACTTGATGATATCTTATATGAGCGCAGGCTGGAACTAGCCTTTGAAGGCTTCCGCGTACATGATGTGAAGCGCACCAAGGGCACCATTGGTACTATGAATTATAACGATCCCAAACTGGTGTATCCGATCCCACAGATCGAGATAGATAAGAATCCTCTGTTGGAACAGAACCCGGGCTACTAAGCTTGAACATAATGCTTTGAAGGGGGTGATGAATACATCACCCCCTTTTTTATTCGCTGGCATACCGGGCATGATAAAATATTTCCCGTGTTTCCTTACTTTCTTTGTTATTACGAATATAATTTCTAGATTTAGAGAGCAAACCCTTTTATTTCACATTTAAACGCTTTGCGTATGAAACGATTCCTATTACCCACGCTCCTCGCAGTTGGGCTCTTCCTCACGGTTTCAGGTTACGGCCAGGAGGCTGTTAAAGTAGACCGGCAGTTCAACATTCAGTTAACGGAATCCATGTTATTGCAGAAGTCTGTGCAGCTGGACATCAGCGGTCTGCAGTTCCGCGATGAAGCGATGGCGGTGAAGTTCTTCAACGCCATTGAGAACAACCTCGTGGAATACACGGTTGATTTCCAAAACAAGACCGCGGTAATGCAATTGTTCCCCGAGCGTTTGGGTAAGCATACCTGGACACTGGAGCAGTGGAACACCTACATGAACACTGCCGGCACGAACAGTGCAGAGACCTACAAAGCATTTGATAACCAATAACCTGAATTTGTATGAAAAAGACATTTTATCATATACTTCCCCTGGCCGTGTGTACCTTCGGTATGAGCTTCATGGCCCAGGCTCAGATCGTGGATGGCGTTTCTTACCTGAAAGGTAAGTGGATACAGGCAGCGATCTCTGATTGCGGTACCTACTCCAGCGGCTCCGATGGAGCGATCAAATTCGCACCCGCCACATACAATGAAAATACCTTCGACGGCTCATTGAGTTTCACCAATGATGTTACACAGGATGGATGGGATGTAGGTGTGCCGGATCAGTGCGGCGACTATATCATTCCCGGATCTCCTGAAGAAGGATTTGCCATTCAGATCGGCGCAGATATTTATGGAAACCTGCAGCCTTTCTGCTATCGGTATGGCGTTTTTGTTGTAGATGCACCTGATTTCGTGGGCGGCAATACCACCAACGTGAACGGCGGAACCATCCGCAAGAGCGTTTGGCAGGGAACTAATGCCGGTCTTGGTCTGGCTGTTGCCCAAACGACCTACTGGGTAAATAAAAAGCAGAGCTATATCACGATCGTGGATATCTGTAATGGTGGTGATGACATGTATGATGTGTATTATGCACGTAACGCCGACCCGGATAACGACCAGATCACTTCAGGAACATTCGTGACCAGCAATGATGTGAAGAAGCAGGTAGCTACTGGCGGTTTTTCGCAGGTAGTGGCCGCTTCAGACATTGGATCGCCTTGTTACATGGCTTATGTTTCCGGTGATGTACGTTCGAAGGCATCCCGCGGCAATTTCAGCATGGGCTCACCTGCTGATATGTGGAATGGTGCTGGCGGTTATGCGCAAACTGCTGGAGCCGTAAGTGGCGACGTGGCAATCCAGATATCCTTTAAAATAGATACGCTGCTCAGCAACGATTGCGAGTGCTTCACGTATTCCACCATGCTGTCACCTGCCGGTGTTGCCGAGCAGGTTGCACTGACCAACTCTGCCTGCGCCACACTGGGTACTTTGGCGCGTTACGGTGAAGACATGGTAGCAGAATACCTGACCGATCCTGAATATTTCCTGGAAAATACCATGATGGCTTATCCTAACCCTTCAAACGGTAATTTCACGGTGAATCTGTTCGAAATGGAAGACGTTCAGATCACGGTTACCAATGCCGTGGGTGAAGTGGTATACAGTGTAAATCAGGCCAACAAATATGTAGGTGTAACCCTCGAAGACGCGCCTGCAGGTCTGTATTTTGTGAACGCTTATTATGGTGAAGGTAAAGTGATCACCAAGTCGATCGTGATCGAATGATCTGACCGATGATAGCATAATCAAAGAGGCC
>DAIMYJ010000003.1:17744-29042 GCA_036734545.1 Chitinophagales bacterium | reverse complement strand
ACCAAGTCGATCGTGATCGAATGATCTGACCGATGATAGCATAATCAAAGAGGCCGTCCCAAAAGGATGGCCTCTTTTTTTTGCCCTATCACGTATAGACTACCCTACGTGTTCGGTTAAATAGGATGCATGATTACCCTCGTTTCCTGGAGATGGATAGAGAAGGATCCTACAACTATTCTGCGAATATCTGCGCGATCTGCGGGAATAAATAGGTAGCCCGTAGATAATAGAGCTGTGTTCTGTATAAGGTAATTTGAGAGGTTAGGTATACGCGTAATGCTGTTGCTAATACCATCGGTATTCAGCAGGCAGCGTCTGAACTCACGGTACGATCACCACCCTGGTCCCTTTTTGTGCGACGGCATATATCTCATCGATATGTGCATTCTTTAGGGAGATGCATCCGAGCGTCCAGTGCTCCATCGTATCGATCCAGTGATCACAGCCGCTGGGCACGCCATGAATGCCTATCTCACCGCCGATCGTAGCATCCGCGGGGATCTGTCCGTCGGCCTTCGCTGCATCGTGCTTTTTCCGGCTTTCGTCGGTGGGGTAATTCACCCACAGAAATTTGCTCCACTTGTTATGCGGATAGAGATTGCGCAATTGAAATTCGCCCTCCGGTGTACACTGATCGCCTTCTCTCCGCTTATCATCCACAGGATTGCCGCCCAGCACCACAGGATATGTTTTGATCACTGCCGTATCGGCCATTACCTGTAAGGTAAGATCCGATTTATCTATAAAGAAATGCAGGTCGGCGGGCTGGAGTCCGTATTCCTTCAGCAGCGAGTCCAAAGGCCGGTCCGGATGTGCCGAGCGAACGGTGGGCGAAGGTGTTTTTTCTTCAGGCATATCGGCTGTTGGCGGAGTGCAGGCAACAGTCGCTGATGCTGTGATGATCAGCAGACAGGCAGTAATGGTCTTGAACATGGTATATCAACGCATGATTATGGGGGCTCAGTATAACTGATTCCTGTGACTGTTTGCGTGGCGCAGGAACTTTGTGAGGGGTCATGCCTGTAGTTGTTTATCTATCCATTCAAGCAGATACATGGTCTCAAAGGCGGTCCGCTCGGTCTCGTTGGTCTTGAAAAGCAAGGCGATATCCTGGCGCATTTCAGAAAGGACCTTACGTTTGCTAATGGTATCAGGCGATCGTATCAATTGCCCGAAATGCCGAAAGAACAGTTTTTCCGTATCATAATACATGTCGTTCTTTTGCATGAAATGTTTTGCTGAACGGATGAGGTGTTCCATCAACAGGAGGTTGCCGGCTGTGTAGTGGTTGATCATTTGCAGCACGCGTGCCATGGACTGCAGGTCTTTGCGAAGAGCCACTTCCCGGCTATCTACGATCTGATCCAGTAATTGATTGGAGACTTCCGGCTTGCCATGCATAGTGTAATGGGAAGCCATGGTAAACCGGATGATCATCAGACGCACTTTATTGAAATACGGGGATAACTGTTCCACCTGTCCTGCAGTTTCTTCGATGAACCTGCTAAGGCCATCCAGATCCTTCCGAAGATGGTAATAGTTGCTGCGCATGAGCCAGATATGTTCAAACAGGATGGCTCCGGTGGCTATTGATCGGGTTTTCGGGGGGACAAACGCTTCAAAAAAGGTGCAATATGCTTCCGACTCACCCAGGAACAGAAGGTTGGTGAGGTAATTGTTAACAGCGGAAATATATTTTACCGGTTCAAGATCACGCAATTCTGCATTTAGCTCCCATAACTCCACTACTCTTCGTATCCACGGCAATGCCTGCTCTTTATCGCGGCATAGCAGGTGGTAGATATTGTGGATATAATAGAAATAGAGTTTGCCATAAAAATCTTCCGGGACTTGATCTGGATGTAACAGCGGGTCATCCATGAATGCCTGCCATTCTCTTTTTTGCTCCTCGGTACGGAAATACGGCTGGGATTTGATGCAGTGGATGATGTGCACGTACTTTTCCTGAATATCCAGAGTCCTGCTGTATGCACTGAGTAATTGTCGGCTGCGGGTAAAGCTGGGTGTTGTGAATTCGGCCCAGTGACCGGCCGTCATGTCGATGTAATACCTACGGCGCGCTGTTTCAATATCCAGCTGAAAGGGTTTTTCATCATACTCTTCAGCCAGTTTGGCGGCCTTGTCCCATGAGCGCATACTTTCATCGTACAGGCCTTTTTCAAACAGGATCTCTCCGTTCTCGAGGAGGGTGTTCAGGCGGACAAATTTCGAATGTTCGGCGCGGTATTGACGCAGTGCCCTTAACACCAGTTCCCATAAATGATGTTTTGCCACACTGAACTGCCTGACGAAGGGCTGTTTTTTGAATTTTTGGATGAGCGTAGCTTCATCATACACCTCCTGAGCGTCAATGGCGTCGAAAAGCAGCAGGTAGTTCTGTGCCTTTCCGTAGCTCCTGGCAAACTTCTTGAAATACCCTTTTTCACTCGGATCGAGTGATTTGATCAGTCTAAAAAGCTGGTCTGAGGGCTGCATGGGTGTTCAAAAATACGGCTAAACCGGCAGACTTGCCAAATCGCTGTATTTCAATGGGGGCAAGGGGTGTGGCCAAATTATGCGACTCCGAAATCTAATTCTCGGAGCCTTTTTTGCTGGTGGCGGCTCCCGGCGCGAAATAGGTTTGCACCATCAAAAACACAACAATATGAAAAAACTTATTCTTTTATGGCTTATTGCCTTTTCTGCCACTTTCGGCATTGCACAGTCTTTTGAGTATGTCACCGACTCGAATCACGACCTGTTTTCAAAAGAGGTGTATACTGATCCATCCGGAAATATGTATGTGATCGGTAATTTGTATGGGGCCATTACACTGGATGGTGCCGTTTATGAAAGCTATTTGGGCTATAACGGATTGATCATCAAGTATGATCAGACCGGTGAGATCGACTGGGTTTTACAAGCCTCTTGTGCCGGAGAGGCTTGGATCAGTTCCATTCAGGGAGACAAGGCTAATGGGATCTTGATAGCAGGGTATCATACAGCAGATGTGGTACTCGGCGATTCGCTGATCACGTGCTTCAATGCGCCTTTTGATAATGGATTTTTGATCAGCATCGGTTCAGATGCCTCCATTCGATATAGCCGTAACCTGCAAAGTGATGTTTGGGATGCAATGATCATGGATGCTGCGGTCGATAAAAAAGGTAACAAGTACTTTGGCGCCATCACTTCCGGTGATGTTCATTTTGAAGACATGTATATACCCTGGCCTGAATTCGCGGATAACGGGTCAATCTTTGTAAAGACCAATAAATTCGGTGTAGGTCTATGGCACGCTTACTTTCAGTCCACCGGATATGCTGAGGTCACCGGTGTGGCAGTTGATAAGAATGGATACAGCTTTGTGGCAGGGGCATTTGCCTTCAATGTTTATGTGAATGGTCTTCTACTCACGTCCGATACTTATGGGCCTGAGACCGGGTATGCTTATTTTCTGTTCAAATTTGATCCTTTTGGAAATATTGTATGGTCTAAGACCATGGAACACTTTAATTTTCCTAGGAATATAGATCTCGAGACCGATCCCATGGGAGATGTGTATTGGATGATGAATATGGGAGATATTACGATAGATGGCGATTATTATACCGAAAGTGTTCCCGGAATAATGGATAATGAAGGACTGGTGGCCAAATTTGATGGCGCCACAGGGGATTCTGAGTGGGTGCGTAAACTGGGTAGTTATGAACATGTATCTATAGGTGGTATGCATTTCAATCGTGAAGGTCGCCTCTTTGTTGTCGGTGAATACAGAGAGTATATGTATTGCGATGATATGGAATTGGATAACGCGGCAGACCTCTCCAGCGAGTCGTTTGTTCTCGAATTGGATCGTTTCGGCTCAGTGAATGCACTGTATGATCTGAATACAGCCGGAGTAAGCGACGGTTTGCAGGATGTAGGATTTGATGCAGTCGGCAATATGTACCTGGCCGGGTTCGCAGAGGAGGAGATCACGCTCGGTGGATTTTCAGCATGCCCTGAAGGCGGCTCGTGGACAGCAAAAGTGCAGACCGGAACATACCGGGAAATGGCACCTCAGACTCCAGAGATCCAGGTGTATCCAAATCCGGCTACCGATCAGATAACTGTGCATGTGCCGGAACAGCTTATTGATGCGCCTGTACAGGTGATCTCTCTCTCAGGAGGTGTAGTGATCACAGAACTGCTTACTCAGCAGGATCATCGAATTCAGGTAGATCAGTTGCCTGCTGGATTATATACCATTCGGGTGGGGGATACTGCCCGCATGTTCGAAGTGGTCAAATAACCGACCCTTTCCGGCATGATCCGTTGTATAACGGAGTTTTTGATAGCCTGATGCATCATGTGTGCATCAGGCTTTTAATTATATCTACTGACCATGTCTTAAGCCATATTCGCCAAAAAGATCTTGATCGCCAGCGCCAGTGCTATCACACCAAAGAATTTGGTGATCGCATGCAGCCCGGTTTTGCCAACACGGTGTTCTATCCAGCCGGTTGAACGCAATACCAGATAAATGATGATCGCGTTGATCAATACAGCTGCAAGTATATTGGAAACGGAATACAAACTCCGCATACTGATCAGCACGGTCAGCGTACCTGCGCCCACCAGCAACGGAAAGGCAATAGGCACCAGACTGCCCGCATCACCGGCATCGGGATTGGTCTTGAAGAAATGCATGCCCAGTATCATCTCCAATCCCAGCAAAAAGATCACCACCGAACCGGCAAGGGCAAACGACTGGGTGTCGAGACCCAGCAAACGTAGTATCGTGTCGCCCAGGAACAGAAAGGTGACCATGAGCACGCCGGCAAAAATGCTGGTCTTGGCAGGCTGCAGCACAATACCGCGGCTTTTCATATTGATGATGGCCGGCACATTGCCCAGCACGTCGATGATCGCGAATAAGGTAAGACTGATCGTAACGATCTCAGAAAACTGAAAGGTAAACATCATGAACAACTTTAAAACAGGTGATACAAAACAGGGTAGAAAAGGTAGGAGCACCCACCGGGCCAATTATTGGCACTGATGGCAGGGCGCACACCATGGATACTCATGTATCCCGATGCTGTTGTTGTATATGTTCAATGTGAAGTTCATTGCTCTGCAAAGATACTTACAATTTTCCGATCCGAAAAGTTCAGTCAGCACAACAGGGTTGTCATCAACGGCTGAAAGTCCTGCGGGGAAAGCGTTTCAGCGGATGACTATTGCCCGGTCAGGGGCTTGTTTTCATCGTACAACGGTTCCCAAACAACCCTGTTGCCTGTTCATTCAACAGCCACCTCCAATTGCCCTGCCAGCCACCCTTTTTCCAGGGTTAAAGTCTCCGGAAGCGCCAGAACACTTACCCGCGGATCCCGGATGTGATCATGGTTGAATAAGGTGTTCAGGTGAATGGTACCTATAAAGAAAGTCTGACCCTGTATCGTTTCACATATCTCCACTGCTTCAAATAACACACCGAAGTCCGGTAGCTCAGCCGGCGCACGCAAATAAATGCGCAGAAGACTGTCGGCCGGTTCTACATATCCCGGTATCCTTTTTTGATAGGCGTAGCCCGCCGACCGTATCAGCGATAACACATCACTCAATACGGCAGAGCCGGTGGGTAAGCTACCTGCGCCTTTGCCGGTGAACAATTGTGTATCTGACCACGCTGCCTGTACTTCAATGCCATTCGATTCGTACTGTATATGACTGAGTGCCGAACGCGCGGGGATCACATGTGGCAATACGTACGCCGTAATGCCGTGCCGATGCCGTTGCGCGTGTGCGATGAGTTTGATGGAGCCTGCCTGTGCCTGCGCAAACGATCGCTCTTCGTCCTGAATGCCGGTGATACCGATACGTTTTATTTTCCCCGGATCCACATGTACACCAAATGCGTGTAAAATGAGAATGCTCAGCTTGAATGCCGGATCATACGCTTCCACATCCAGCGTTGGATCCTCTTCGGCGTATCCCTGCTCCTGCGCTGCGCGAAGTGCCGTTTGATAATCCGCACCTTCCTGCGCCATGCGCGTGAGAATATAATTGGTGGAACCATTCACGATGCCGGAGATGCGATGCACCGGCTCTTTGTCGAAATAGTTTTCCAGCGTGCGTATCACCGGAATACTGCCACCCACCGCACCTTCATACAACAGCGGTGTGTGATAAGTATTTTGCAGCTCGATGAGTGTTTCCAGATGTGTGGCGATCATTTTTTTATTTGCACTCACCACCGGCTTGCGCAACTCGAGTCCGCGCCGAACGATCTGATACGCAGCATCGGCATCGCTGATCAGTTCAACGATGATATCGATTTCCGGATCGAGCAGGAGAGCGTCTGGATCGGTGGTGAAGAGAGCAGAGTCGATGTCGCGCGGCTTTTCTGCATCGCGTACACAGATGCGTGTGATCTGCAGCGGTGCGTGTTGTTGACTGACCAGTTGGTAAAATCCGCGGCCTACACATCCGTAGCCGAATAATCCTATAGTGATGGTATCTGTATGCATGTTGCAGTAGTTTGTGTAAAGGGTGAAGTAAATTGTTGTATCGCGCGACGGATTTTTCCGTATTCGATCAGAAAACCGTCGTGACCGTAAGTGCTGGAAATGATCTCCAGTATGGCGCCGGGAATATGTCGTGCCAGAAATGCCTGCTCTACCACCGGGAACAGAATGTCGGAATCAATGCCGATCACTAGTGTGCGTGCCGTGATATGGCCGAGGGCATCCTGCGCCGAAATGCGGCCGCGCATCACATCGTGTGAGTCCATACTGCGCGTGAGTAGATGGTAGGCATGTGCATCGAATCGCGCACGCAGCTTTTTACCCTGATACCGCAGATACGTTTCCGCTTTTTTAGGTGGGGGAAAATGTGCATCCTGCTGACTATTGCAGAATATCCTGTAATTCCGGTAGGATAGCATGGCGATGGCACGCGCCGCTTCCAGTCCTGCTCCACCGCCTCCATTGATAAATGCAGGATCGGCTTCTATCGCCATTCTTTGTGCAGCATTGAACGCAATGCCCCACGGTGAGTGTTGATGATTGCAGGCCAGCACAACCAGATGCCTAAACAACTCCGGCTCAGCGATCGCCCATTCCAGCGCCTGCATGCCTCCCATGCTGCCGCCGATGGCGAGGTGTATCACGGTGATGTCCAGGTGCTCGCGCAGATATTGATACGCGCGAACCATATCACGTATGGTGAATTCCGGGAAGCGTTGCAGCAAGGGTGAACCGTACGAGTCGGTATCGCGCGGGCCATAACTGCCGTAACAGGAACCGGGCATGTTCACGCAGATGATACAGTAAACATCGGGATCTAAAATATTTCCGGGCCCGTACAGTCCGGGCCACCATTGTGCAGGATCGGCATTGGCGGTGAGTGCATGAAATACCCAGATCACATTATTGCGTTCGGCATTGAATTGGCCGTAACGGGTATATTGTAATCGCAGGTCGTGCACCACAGTGCCGTTCTCCAGCGTAAATGCTTCCGGTAGGGTGAATCGATACATATCAGCAGTTATTGATTACGTTGATAAAAAGGATTAAGTGATCCGGGCAGACAGCTCGTCTGCCCGGATCTTACATCACGAGAACACTTCGATATCTGATGGTACTTTTTGCAGCGCCTGTTCGAAATCGCCGATGATATCGCAGATGTGTTCAATGCCTACCGACACGCGCAATAATCCCGGTTCAACACCGGCGCTGCGCTGTTCTTCGGCGCTCAGCTGCTCATGCGTGGTGCTGGACGGATGGATGATCAGTGTTTTAGCATCACCGACATTCGCGAGGTGGCTGACCAGTTGGAGACTGTCGATGACTTTTTCTGCATTCGCTTTTCCGCCGCGTACCTTGAAGGAGAGCACGCCTCCATATCCATTGGTCAGATAGGTATTGGCAAGCGCATGATACGGCGAGGAGGGCAGGCCCGGATAATTGACATACTCTACCAGCGGATGCTCCTGCAGCCATTCGGCCAGGGCGAGGGCATTATCGGCATGTCGCTGCACGCGGAGCGATAATGTTTCGAGACCCTGCAATAAAAGAAAGGCATTGAACGGACTGATCGCCGGTCCGAGATCGCGCAATCCTTCCACGCGTGCACGGATGATGAAGGCGATGTTACCGAACGCTGAACCGGAGCCGAAGGTTTCCCAGAAATTCAGTCCGTGGTAACCTTCCGATGGTTCCGTAAAGAGTGGGAATTTGCCGTTACCCCAATTGAAATTACCACCGTCGATGATCACACCACCGATGCTGGTCCCATGTCCGCCGATCCATTTTGTGGCTGAGGCCACAACGATATTTGCACCGTGCTTGATCGGCTGCGCGAGATAACCTGCTGCACCGAATGTGTTGTCTACGATCAACGGGATGCCATGGCGTTGTGCCAGCGCCGATAATTGTTGCAGGTCAGGAATATTGAAACCGGGATTGCCGATCGTTTCCACGTAGATACCTTTTGTGCGCGCATCGATCAGTGCCTCAAATGCATCCGGATGATCGCCGTTGGCAAAACGTATCTCGATCCCCAGTCGGCGGAAAGCCACTTTGAATTGATTGTACGTGCCGCCGTACAGATAAGAGGTAGAAACGATATTATCCCCGGCCTGAGCGATGGTGGTGATGGCCAGTGTTTGAGCAGCCTGACCGGAGGCCACCGCCAGCGCAGCCACACCACCCTCCAGAGCTGCGATGCGTTTTTCCAGCACATCGGTGGTCGGGTTCATGATGCGCGTGTAGATATTGCCGAAGGCACGCAGTCCGAACAGATCAGCAGCATGTGCGCTGTCGTTGAAGACATACGAAGTGGTTTGATAGATGGGCACGGCGCGGCTACCGGTAACGGGATCGGCCTGCTGACCGGCATGCAGTTGTAAGGTTTCGAATTGATATTGGCTCATGATAAGAGATGTTTAAAGTTGAAGGTTGAATGTTGTTATTGTTTCGTTGAATTATGCTTTGATGTGCAGTTGCCCTTGTTTAAAAATGTACAGGCAAATGCATACCGGGTGTAGCTGCCGGTGAAGGCAGAACATCTGATGATTTATTACTGATGATCTTGAAAATGGGACCGAACGTATCGGTTGTTTAGCACCCTGTGCGGGAAGCAGAAATTAATGTGTTGCCATAGGGCAACACATAGGCATACACATACAACAATGCAGCATTGCTGATATGGCGGGAGTGATCGGTATATGCCTTTTTATGTAGTTCATCGTTGTTGTTGCCATGGCTTTTTTACGCTTGTGTTCAGGTGTATACAGTCTTCTGAGATCCTTATCACACAAAGGTTTTAGGCGATCATGGCATAAAAAAAGCCCGCCGATATATGGGCGAGCTTAGAATATTTTTACTCAACTCTCCATCCTATCTGTCTGAAATTAGCACCTTCACGCCTGCGAGTAACAGGTGGGGTTGCTAAGGCGTCATCGGGTCAGTCCCTCGGCCTTTCTGGATAAGTAATCTGAAAGAACGTGATGCAAAGATATGTTCGGCTGAACGAAAAAACCAAATCTTTAGGTCAAAAAATTGTCATTGTCATTCTGTGCACATGTTGTGTGTGCAGCACAGGATCACATATTGGTCAGCAGCAATACAGCCCATGCGCCAAGAATTAGCTCGAGAATGGCGATGATATAGGCGTTATTTCCGGCTACCCCTTTTTGGAATATGGACACCCAGCGTCCGAATACAACACCGGCATACAGGAATACCGAATAGAAGATACCGGCATAATGCAGATCAGGATTTAGTGCACACACGGCAAACATCACCGACCACGCTGCCTGTAAACCCACATACAGGGCAAAATATTCTGCCCGCCCGTTATTACTCATAAAACTAATGCCTGAGAAAGCCGCAGTCCCTGTTGGACTCACGGCACACCACACGGCAAATACGGCATATAATACAGCATTCAGCCATAAGAAGAATTCAACGTTCATTGTGCTGGTTTTGAGTAAAGTTAATGGATTTAGGCTAATGAGGAATCAGGGATGAGGAATGAGATTTGACACTTTGTTTGGTAGTGGGTAGTGGGTAGTGAGTAGTGGGATGAATGCAGTTGGAGATCCTTCATTTGAATGTAGTTATCTAGGAAATGTGCAAAGTCTCCGACTTTGCACCACCTCCTGCGGACTCTGTCCGCATACCCGGCATCACTTCAAGGGCAACCCCGCACCCGCCTTTTCCTTACCTTTACACGATGCAACCCACTATCCTTTTCGAAGATGGCCATTTGATCGCTTTGAATAAGCCTGCCGGCATCGCTGTTGAGCGCGATCGGTTCGATTATCCCAGCCTGGAGCAGTGGGTGCGCGATTACTTCAATACCCTGCGTTTGCCATCCAATGCGATCCTGGGTATCGTGCATCGCATCGACCGACCGGTGAGCGGGGTAGTGGTGATGGCCAAGAAAAAATCGGTATTGGTGCATCTGAATGAGCAATTTGCTTCGGGTACAGTGCAGAAGGAGTATCTGGCCATGGTCACCGGAGCGCCTGAAGAATATGCTTTATTGAAACATCACCTGGTGAAGGATGCGGCTTTGAAGAAGGCGGTGATCGTTCCGAAGGCGAATAAACGCTCTGCAGCAGTGGAGCTCACCTATCGTCTGCGTTCATCACACGGCAACCGCCACTTGCTGGAAGTACACCCGCACAGCGGCAAGTATCATCAGATCCGCGCTCAGCTCGCAGCGGCCGGACTCCCCATCGTGGGCGATGCGCTCTATGGCTCTGCAGAAAATTATGCACCCAATGCGATCATGCTCCACGCACACAGCCTTACCTGCATCCACCCGGTAACCAATGAGCAGGTGCAATTCACAGCACCCCTCCCGGATAACTGGAATGTGTGATCCGGAAGTCTATTGAATAGTGCGTCTTGTTAAATCTGAGAATTGCGTGCTGAAGCAGTAGGGAGTTTTTTTGTATCGAGTATCGAGTATCGAGACAAATGCACTCCATTACCCATCTTTCATCCCTAATTCCTCATCCCTAACACACGAATCCGCCGCGGCGGAAACACACGAACACATGAACACATGAACACATGAACACACGAACACATGAACACATGAACACACGACCACATCACCCCGCAACCGCAAAATCCAGTCTCCTCTGTCCAAGGTCCGCTTTCTTTACTTTGATGCGTATCGCATCTCCTAATTCATAGTTGCGTCCTTTGGTGAGGCTTACCAGTCGCCGGCGCGATTCATCATACATGAGTTCATCGCGGATCTCATCCACGTGCACCATGCCTTCGCATTTAT
>DAIMYJ010000003.1:0-17644 GCA_036734545.1 Chitinophagales bacterium | reverse complement strand
TCATACATGAGTTCATCGCGGATCTCATCCACGTGCACCATGCCTTCGCATTTATTGGCGATCAGTTCCACGAATACACCATAAGGTGTAATGCCGGATATCACACCGTCAAATTCCTCACCTACGTGTTTGGTCATGAATTCTACCTGCTTGTATTTCACACTTTCCCGCTCGGCTTCCATGGCCTTGCGTTCCGTTGCTGAGCAATGACGGCAATGATCTTCCAGATCGTCGACCTTCGGATAGATCAACGGCTGATGCGCAAGCACATCCTCCAAAATCCGATGCACCATCAAATCGGGGTAGCGGCGAATGGGAGAGGTGAAGTGCGTATAATGATCGAAGGCAAGTCCGTAATGTCCGATGTTCTTCGTGGTGTATACGGCCTTGGCCATGCAGCGAATGGCGAGGTTCTCCAAAATATTCTGCTCCGGTTTGCCCTTGATCTCGGTCATGAGGCGGTTCAGTTCTGCAGAGATGTTTTTCGGTGAATCCAGTTTCAGCTTGTAGCCGAAGCGGCGTGCATTCAATGAGAATTCCTCCAGCCTTTGCATATCGGGACGGTCGTGCACGCGGTAAACGAACGGCACACGACTGTGTTGCTTGGCCAGCAGTGTGGCCACACGGCGGTTGGCGAGCAGCATCAGGTCTTCGATAAGCATATGGGCTTCCTTGCGCTCCTTTACATACAGTCCCGTAGGCACGAACTTTTCATCCAGGATGAATTTCACTTCCTGCGTTTCAAAGGATATGGCGCCTTCGGCAAATTTCTTTTTGCGCAGAGCCAGTGCGATCTTATTGATGGATAATATCTCATCGGCATATTCACCGGCGCCGCGTTCAATGATCTCCTGTACTTCTTCGTAAGTGAAACGACGGTCGCTGTGCATCACTGTTTTGCCGAACCATTCCTCCACGATGTGGCCCTCGCTGTCCATCTCAAAGATGGCGCTGAAGGTCAGCTTGTCTTCATGCGGCCGCAGGGAGCAGACGTTGTTGGATAATTTCTCCGGCAGCATCGGTATCACGCGGTCTACGAGATATACCGAAGTGCCGCGGGCATACGCCTCCTTGTCGATCGCGGATCCCGGGGTCACATAATGCGACACATCCGCAATGTGCACGCCGATCTCAATATTGCCGTTTTCCAGTTGACGATATGAAATGGCATCATCAAAATCTTTGGCATCATACGGGTCTATCGTGATCGTAAAGCGGTCGCGGATGTCGAGGCGGTTGTTAATGACCTCCTCCGGTATCTGCAGCGGGATGCGGTCGGCTTCCTTTTCCACTTCCTTCGGGAATTGATAAATGATGCCTGTCTCCACCAGAATGGCTTCCATATCGCTGGCATGCTCACCCGGGGTGCCCAGTTTGGTCACTACCTCGCCAATGGGATTCTTCATGCCGGGAGGCCAGTCCTTGATGCGCATGATGATGCGGTCACCGGCCTGCAGCTTTTTCTTTTTCGATTCTTCCGACGGGATATAAAAATCATAATTATTGAAACGGTCATCGGTAACGGCAAAGCAATGCGGACCATTGATGTCTATGGTGCCGATGAATAATTCCTTCTCGCGTTTGATGATCTCCGTGATCTCGCCTTCAGGTTTCTTGTGCTTGCCCATCGAAGTGATGCGCACACGCACAGTATCGCCGTTGAACGCACGCAGAGTTTTATGCGAGGGCACGAATACATCATACAAATGACCGTCGATCACCACATAGGCATCGCCGCGCTGTGTCATATCCACAATGCCCACTTTCGTGGCGCCGGATGCAGCGCTTTGTTTGGCGCGGAACTGGTCGGGTGCGAATTCCTCTATCCTGCCGGCATTCACCAGACTTTCCAGCGCATCGAACACACCATCCATCTCGCCCGTTTTAGAGGCCCATTTAAAGAGCACCTTCAGGGTGGCGCCTTTGCCTGACTTGTCGCGAATGTAACTGAAGAGTTCCTCCTCAAAATGACGGCCTGCCTTAACGAGGCGGGCCGCTTTCTTCTTTTTCTTCCCCATACCCTAAAGATACTGCGGAAAGCCTACCTTTTTGTAATTTTCCGCACATTCCAATGAACAGGTTGCGTGTATATGTTTCCATCGCAGTGCTGGGTGCAGCATTGTTCTTCCCCTTTCTGGGTGCATCGCATTTATTTGATTGGGATGAGATCAATTTCGCCGAGGCCTCGCGCGAAATGATAGAGACCGGTAATTACACGCAAACACAGGTCGACTTCCGTCAGTTCTGGGAGAAACCACCGCTGTTCTTCTGGCTGCAGGCGGCAGGGATGCAGCTGTTCGGTATCAACGCTTTTGGTGCACGCTTCCCCAATGCGGTGTGCGGTATACTCACGCTGATGTTGTTGTATGGCATCGGCCGTCGACTGAAAGATGATGCCTTTGCAGGGTTCTGGGTGCTGTGTTATGCAGCGAGTATTCTGCCGCAGTTCTATTTTAAGTCCGGCATCATCGATCCGTGGTTCAACCTCTTTATATTTTTATCGGTGTATGGCTTTATCCGCTACCTGCAGCAGGATCGAGCATTGCGTTGGCTGTGCGTGGCCGGTGTGGCGGCGGGGCTATCGGCACTGACCAAGGGACCGGTGGGGATCGGACTGATCGGGCTTACCGTGGCGGTGTATTATATCATGCATCGGTTCAGGCAGTTCCCCTCTGTATGGCACCTCCTCATCCTGGTGATGTGTGTGCTGCTGCCGATAGCGCCCTGGGTGCTTATTGAGATATCACGCAACGGTACCTGGTTCATCACAGAATTCTTTACCTACCAACTGCGCCTGGCCACGACCGAAGATGCCAGTCACGGCGGATTCCCGGGTTATCATTTTGTGGTGATCCTCTTCTTCTGTTTTCCCGCAAGCACCTTCGCCATCAGCAATATGCTGAAAAGTCAGCCGGAAACAGAATCCGTTGCACAATTCAGAAAATGGATGCTGATCCTGTTCTGGGTCGTGCTCATCGTTTTCAGCATCGTGCAAACCAAGATCGCGCATTATTCATCCATGGCGTATTTCCCGCTCACGTTTCTGGCGGCACTGCGGCTCAGTCAGATACAACTGATGTCCACCCTTGAAAAAATACTGCTCGCGGTAACGGGATATGTATTCGCGCTGTTGTTGATCGCCGTGCCTTACGTCTTGCAGCATCCCGATCTGATCGAACCCATGATCAAAGACACGTTCACGCGTGAAACGCTCGCTGCCGACGGCGGATGGGGTGGTGCCGAAGCACTCATCGGTGTGCTCATGGCAGCAGGACTCACCATCAGTTTGGTAATGGCGGTTCGGCAGCGCACGCGCATCGCCATCCCTGTGCTCATGTTCAGCAGCATGCTCAGCATCAACCTCGCCATCAACTTCATCACCCCACGCATCGAACGATATTCGCAGGGAGCGATGGTGGATTTTTTTAAGGAGAAAAGTACGGAAGACTGCTACACCGATATCGCCGGATTTAAAAGCTATGCACATTTATTTTATGGCCGGCGTTCGCAGGAGGATGTAAACAATCCCATCTTTTTGCAATGGGCAGGAAGCCGCGGCATGACCACTGCGTCATCAACGGCCATGGAATACAGGAATGCCTATAGTTTGTGGCTGATGGAGGGCAATATCGATAAGCCGGTGTATTTTGTTTCCAATGCACGCAAGGCTCCGCAATATGATGCGCGTCCGCAACTGCAGCGCATCGGTGCACGCAACGGCTATTATTTTTATAAACGCGAACCGGGTCAGATGCCATGAAGACATTGTTCATCATACGACACGCCAAATCAGATTGGTCTGACGGCTCGCTGCACGACAGGGAGCGCCCGCTGAATGAGCGCGGCCTCCGCGATGCACCGTTAATGGCCGGCGCTTTTGTGCAACGCGCCGGTGTGCCCGAATTGTTTCTGAGCAGTCCGGCCGTAAGAGCCTACACCACCTGCCAGTTCTTTTGCGCGGCAGCCGGTGTTCCGGTATCGGCGATCCGCATCGAAGAGCAATTTTATTTCGGCTCGCCCGAAGCCATCGTGCGCATCCTGCAGGGGCATTTCCGCCACCAGGATTCCGTGGCCATCTTCGGCCATAATCCTACCAGCAGTAACCTGGCCTATCTGCTGTGCCCCGACTTCCTCGACGACATGCCCACCTGCGCCATCGTGGCCCTGGGGTTTGAAGGAGAGGTGAAAGCCGGCAAGGGGAAATTGTTGTGGTACGACTATCCGAAGAAGCACCGGTAATGCCCGGACCCGGCACCCGGATCATCCGGAATTTGTCATAATCCGCCTGCCGCACCTGCCGGAGGCAACCTTTTTGCCGATTATTTCGTTTATTTGAATATCCCAAAACACCCGGCATACATGGCTAACTCTCCCGAAATGACGGAATTCATGGTTGACATCAACCTCCATGACGCACACACCGACGCTTTCATGCAGCTCATCCCCCGACAGCGGGCAGTGGTGAATAACCTGATGTATGAAGGTAAGATCGTGCAGTATGCCGTATCGCTCGATCGCTCCAAACTCTGGATGATCGTGATCGCCCGCGATGAGGAGCAGGTGCTGGAATACCTGAGCACTTTTCCGCTGATCCATTTCATGGATTGTGAGATCGCACCCCTGTTGTTCACCAATTCGGCACAGCAGACATTCTCTCATATTTCGCTCAATTAACATCCTTCCGCAAAGCGCCTGCACCACAGGGATGGATGCGGGGCGTACGCCTATCGCACGTTTTCCGTAATTTTATGGCAACACGAACGCATGCGACAGTCTTACGGTATACTCAGCATCTCGGCATTGCTCTGCGCCGGAATGGCTCTTCTTTTTCCTGCACAGGATAGGCTGCCCGGCACCGCTCATATGGCTCCGCCGGATATGCAATGGCAATTATTGCGCACCGCCGATCCCGCCACCGGCGCTGTGCCGTCAGGTGCGCGTATGCAGGCTTTCCGCACCCTGCAGGCACGCGGGTATTTTCAGGAGAACACACAGTTTCGCACAACAGATGAGTTCGGCGGCTGGTTAGCGATCAACGATAAATTCCCGACACTCTCCGTCACCCGCATCACTTACGATCCCAACAATACCAATATCTTTTATTTCTGCACCGGCGAAGGCTGGTATAATTTCGACGCTGTAAAAGGCGAAGGTGTTTTTCGCTCCGACGATGGTGGTGAGAACTGGTATCAGTTGCCTTCCACCGATTCCACCATTTTCGATTATTGTCAGGACATGGTCGTACATCCCGCTACCAGCGATATTTATGTAGCTACGCGTTCGGGCGGACTGCAGCGTTCCACCGATGGCGGAAACACCTGGCAGAAAGTACTCGGCTTCGGTGCTGGTGCGTCGCGCAACAGTATCTGTGATATTGAACTTACTGCCGACGGCGGCATTTTCGCAGCGATCGGCATTTTTGAGACCGACGGTATTTATTATTCACCGAACGGTGATCCCGGTACCTTCGTGAAACAAACTACCGGACTGCCCACAACAGGTTATTTCCGCATCGAAATGGCTACTGCGCCATCGGATCCGAATGTGGCGTATAGTATTTATTGCAACAGCTCTGATTACAAAGTAAAAGGGGTATACAAAACGACGGATAAAGGCGCCAACTGGTTTGCCATCAACACACCTGAAAATAATTTGGAATTCGCTGCGCGTCAGGCATGGTATGATCTGTCCATTGCCGTTTCTCCCTCCAACCCTGATGTGGTGGCCATGGGCGGGCTGCATCTGTGGCGCACGCGCGATGGCGGCGATACATGGGAGCGCATGAGCACAGGCGGACTCGATAGTACGCTGGTGCGCTATATGCATGTCGATCAGCATGAAGTGACCTTCCATACGGATGATGAAGTGTACTTCGGCAACGATGGCGGTATCTGGAGAACAGATGATTTCACCGCCGAGCAACCTTTTATTTATGACAAGAATGCCAATTATAACGTCACACAATATTATGCAGGCGCCATTCACCCCGATGCCGGAAATCATGAGATGATGGGAGGCACACAGGATAATGGCACGCCTTATTTGTATGACTACGGTATTTCCGATGCTAAAATGGTGAGTGGTGGCGACGGCGCCTTTGTGGCGTATAATTATAACAACCCCGAGAATTTTTATACCGCATCACAATTACGCCGCATGTTCCGTTTTTCCAACGGCGGTTTTGAATTTCCCGATACTATCACCAATCCGAATCTGAACGACGACAATGTGTTGTTCATCAATCCCTTCATCATGGATGCCACCGATCCTGAAGTGTTGTTCATGGCTTCCAATCTGGGTGTTTGGCGATTCAGTAACGCTTCCGTGGCCGACACCGGCGGATGGCAGAAAGCAGTGTTCATCAACGGCGTGGTGTCAGCACTCGAAACAACTCCCGCAGCTCCCGGCACATTATTCATCGGACGCAATTCCGGCGCCGGCGATCTGTTTCGTGTCGACACAGCGTATACCTCCGGCGCAGCTACCACCGCATTGAATATCGATGCACTCGATTCACTGCCTGATGCCGCGTTCACCGGACAGATCTATTGCAGCAGCATCACCGCAAACCGCAGCAATGGGAATCATGTGGTGGTCACCTACTCGAATTACGGTATTAAAAGCATCTGGGAATCTTTTGATGCCTTATCCGCCTCACCCACCTGGCATTGCATCGAAGGCGATCTGCCGGATATTCCGGTGTATAGCGCGGCCATCGATCCGCAGAATAGCAGCATTATTTATCTCGCTACCGAGATCGGTGTATTTTACACACAACAAACCAACGGTTACAGCACGGTGTGGATACCCTGCGAAAATTTCCCGACCGTGCGCACCGATATGATCCGCATGCGCGACGCCGACCGCACCCTGATGGCTGCCACGCACGGCAGAGGCTTGTGGGATGCTGAGGTGGTATATACCATCGACGATCAGGTGCTTTCTATCAACTGGCGGGAACGCGGCCCCAAGAATGTGGGCGGACGCACACGCACCATCATGATCGATCCGAACGATCCCACCGGTAATACGGTATGGGCCGGTAGTGTTTCGGGTGGTTTATGGAAGACGACGAACATCGATCTGGTAGCCACATCGTCCGTATCCGCCGTTACGCAACTGAATGTCACTACGGCACCGAACCCGGCTTCCGGTGTCCTCCATATCACCCTCACGCTGCCGGAAGGTGAAACCGCCAACCTGGAGCTGTACGACATGCAGGGGCGCAAAGTGGCTGTGATCGCGCGTAACTATGGGGAGGATCTGCTGTCATGGAGCATTCCGGCCACCCTGGGCCCCGGCAATTACCTGCTGGTGGCCGCCAATACCGAAGCACGTAAAGTGACCAGGGTAATGATACTTTGATACGGGCCGTGAAAGAATGCCCCACATGTCCTAATTTTGCACAAAATTTTCAGGCAAGATGAGAGAGATCCGTTTTCGTGAGGCCCTTCGCGAGGCCATGGTGGAGGAGATGCGCAAAGACAGCAATATCCTGTTGATGGGCGAAGAGGTGGCCGAGTATAACGGCGCCTACAAGGTAAGCCAGGGTATGCTGGATGAATTTGGTGAGAAGCGCGTGATCGATACGCCTATCGCCGAACTCGGCTTCGCCGGTATCGGGGTAGGGGCTGCCATGAACGGACTGCGACCCATCGTAGAATTCATGACCTTCAACTTCGCCCTGCTGGCGATCGACCAGGTGGTGAACTCCGCTGCCAAGACCCTCGCCATGAGCGCGGGACAGTTCCGCTGCCCCATTGTGTTCCGCGGACCTTCCGGTTCGGCAGGACAGCTGGGCGCCCAGCACAGCCAGTCGTTCGAGAACTGGTATGCCAACGTACCCGGCCTGAAAGTGATCTCTCCCTCCAACCCATACGACGCCAAAGGATTGCTGAAATCAGCCATCATCGACGACGATCCGGTGATCTTCATGGAAAGTGAAGTGATGTATTCCGATATGGGCATGGTGCCGGATGAAGAATATTATATCCCTATCGGCAAGGCCGATATCAAGCGCCCCGGAACGGATATCACCATTGTATCCTTCAACAAGATGATGAAGGTGGCCTTAAAAGCAGCAGAAGAACTCGAGAAGGATGGCGTGAGCGCAGAGGTGATCGACCTCCGCAGCATCCGCCCGCTCGATATCCATACCATCGTGGAGTCTGTAAAAAAGACCAACCGCATCGTGGTGGTGGATGAAAGCTGGCCCTATGGCAGCATCGCCTCTGAGATCGCCTACCAATTGCAGAAAGATGCGTTCGATTACCTCGACGCCCCCGTTCGCCGCGTGAACGGCGCCGATACCTCCATGCACTACGCCCCGAATCTCGTAGAAGCCTACCTCCCGAACCCCAAGAAAGTGATCGAGGTGGTGAAGGAGATCATGTATGCCTGATAATGAGCAGGTTCCGTTTTAAATGATCGGAATGCTTATGAAAGTGAATTCTTGTTTTTGAAGGGCAGGTAGTTAGTAGTGAGTAGTGGGTAGTGAGTATCAAGACTTTTTTAAGGTGCGCTTTGCGCACCTTTTTTTGTTGAATCAGAGCCTCTACAATTTCCGGCTACCCACTCACGATTCACGACTCACGACTCACCGCTCACCACTCACAAAAAAAAAGCCCCGCTGTGCCGGAGAGGCCTTGGCGGAGCTCACATTTGAAAACCCAATTACCCTATATCTTGAAAACGCTTTTTCGCTCTTTTTATAGACTTAACCCGTAATTGTAAATTTTGTTCGGATAAGACGGATAAAATCCTTCAATTATTACATTTTTTCCTTTTTTATCATTCAAGATCTTTGCCAGATCGTTATAATTTGTCACCTTTTTGTCATCAATGCCGGTGATCACAAAACCTTCGCGGATACGGGTTTGCTGGTACACCTTGCCATTGCGGATACCGGTGATGCGCACACCGCCATCTACCTGGTAATAATCTGATTCACGCGTGCTCAGTTCCTCCGTTTCGATGCCCAGACTGGCCACGGTTTCGTTGGTTTCGCGCTTGATGATCTCCGTGTTGCCTTTTTGATTTTTTAGCAGCACCACGATATTCTTTTTGTCTTTTTCGCGTATCACACTCACGTTCACCTTGTCGCCCGGACCATATTTACTCAGCTGCTCCTGCAGTTCGGGGAAGGAGTTGATGGGAGCATTATTGATATGGGTAACGATATCACCCACTTCAATTCCCGCCTCAGCGGCACCGCTGCCGGAAATCACATTACTTACGTAAACACCGCCCACATCTTCGCGGGAAACATCTACTTCAACACCCAGGTAGGCGCGTTGCACGATGCCATATTCCTTCAGGTCTTTCACCACTTTCTGTACAATATTCACCGGTACCGCAAACGAGTATCCGGCAAAGGTTCCTGTTGGGGTGGCGATGGCAGTGTTGATACCGATGAGTTCACCCTTCAGGTTCACCAATGCGCCGCCGGAATTGCCGGGGTTCACGGCTGCATCCGTCTGGATGAAGGATTCTACCGGTGTGGAGGCATTCTCTCCCAGGATGTCGATCTTACGGCCTTTCGCGCTAACGATACCGGCGGTCACCGTGGAGGCTAGGTCGAAGGGGTTGCCCACGGCCATCACCCAGTCGCCCACGCGTACTGAATCAGAGTTGCCCAAACGGATGGCCGGCAGGTCCTTAAGGTCTACCTTGAGCAGGGCGATGTCGGTAGAAGGGTCAGTAGCCACCAGTTCTGCCGTGGCGGAATGCTTGTCATAGAATACCACTTCGATGTTCTCGGCATTCTTGACCACGTGGTAATTCGTCACTATATAGCCGTCGTCCTCAACAATGACCCCAGAGCCGCTGGACTGCGCCTGCGGTGTATCCCACGTGAAGTCATCGCCGAAGAACTGACGGAAAATATCATTCTGCATGCCATAGGCCGTGGTTTGGCTGTAGGTGGTCTTTACGTGCACCACGGTAGGTGTGGTAAGCGCAGCGGCAAAGGTAAAATCGACCGGTGCCATACCGCTGGGGGCTACCGGAAAATTGGCGGAGGAAAATTGGTAGGGGGATGCGAAGGCAGCGCTGCTCTCGTTGTCATGCGCAAGGCGGTCATACACGACCATGGTGGCCAGGGAACTTACGATAGCCACCAACACGACGATTCCAAATACTCTGGCTTTCATATGCTGTGAATGTTTTTGTTGATCTGTTGGTTTTACTACAAATTTCATGCACTAAACGACGATGCACAGATTGTCGTATTTTCGCTTAACAATATTTAACCTGCTTAAGTTTTATTAACAAAGATCATGCTCGTGAAGTTCTGGAAATATCAGGGGGCAGGGAACGACTTCATCCTGTTCGACAACCGCAGCGGGGTGATCGCACACGACCGGACCGAATGGTTCAACAGGCTGTGCGACCGCCGCTTTGGGATCGGCGCCGATGGCGTGATGCTGCTGGAGCATGCGCCGGGCTATGATTTCGGGATGGTGTATTATAACAGCGACGGCCGTCCCGGCACCATGTGCGGCAATGGCGGACGTTGTATGATCGCCTTTGCCGGCGCCCTGGGCATGCAGCAGGGTGACTACCGCTTTCTGGCGGTCGACGGCCCGCACGCGGCCTTTGTGCGTGATGGCCAGGTGCATCTACAGATGCAGGATGTTCACAAGATTGAACATACGGGTGGACACTTTATCCTCGATACCGGTTCACCCCATTATGTCACCTTTGCCCATGACATCCTGTCGATGGATGTAAAAACAGCAGGTACCGCCATCCGCTACCAGCCTGAATTCATGCCGCGGGGGATCAATGTCAATTTCCTGGAGCAGGATGAAGGCGCACTGCTCATCCGCACCTACGAACGCGGGGTGGAAGACGAGACCCTGAGTTGCGGCACCGGCGTGACCGCCTCGGCGCTGGTGGCAGCCATCCATCAGCAGCAGCCTGAAGGCGAACACACCCTTGCGCTTCAAACCATGGGTGGTAAATTGCAGGTGCGGTTCACCCGCACAGGCCCCACCGATTTTACCGATATCTGGCTCATCGGACCCGGCACCTTCGTGTTTGCCGGCGAAGTGGAACTGCCGGCCTGATCCTTTACTGCTGCCGATGCAGGATAATGGCGCCCATGGATGGAAATAATCCCATAAAGTCGTATCTTTGCACACCAAAAATTACGTATCCGTTCCAGATGGAAGGCGATGATCAAATACTACAAGAAAATCGATAACGCGATCGTAGAGATCGAACGGCCTGAAAAAGACTGCTGGATAAACGTATACCCCCCCTTCGACCATAAGCGCCTCGCCACCCTGAGCGACGCCATCGACATCCCGATCGATTACCTGCTGGACTCCATTGACATCAACGAGCGTTCCCGCTTTGAGCAGGACGACAACGTGAAGCTCATCGTGATCAACACCCCGATCGAGAACGATATGGAGAACTCCATCGATAATGATGCCTTCTATATCACCGTGCCTATCGGCATCATCCTGACCCAGGATTATAACATCATCATCAGCTCGGCCCAGAACAAGGTCATCGACTGGTTCTTCAGCATTGCCATCAAGCACCTTTCACCGGCCGAAAAGGCGATGATCGTGCTCAAGATATTTGAAAAGAATGTGTTCTATTTCATCCAGTACCTGAATGAGATGAACAAACGCCGCTACCTCATCGAGAAGGAATTGATGCACTCCAGCCGCAATACCGAACTCGCCAAACTGCTCAATATCCAGAAGTCGCTCGTGTATTTCGTAACTGACCTTCGCGCCAACGAATTGCTGATGATGAAGATCCAGCGCACGAATTTCCTGGGCATTAAGAATGATGAGGAGAAGAACGACTATCTCGGCGATATCATCATTGACAGTTCTCAGGCTTTGGAGATGGCCACGGTGTATACCAACATCCTCAACGGCACCATGGATGCCTTCGGTTCCATTATTTCCAACAACCTGAACAGCGTGATGAAGCGCCTCACGTCCATCACGATCATCCTCATGGTGCCTACGCTCATCGCGAGCTTCTATGGCATGAATTTCACGAACCTGCCACTGGAAAATACCGCAGGCGGTTTCTATGTGATCATGTTCCTCTCCATCCTGATCTCCGCCGCCCTCTATTGGGTATTCAGAAGGATCAGGTGGTTTTGACTAATCCTTTCTCTTAGACTGCCGTAGCTGAATTTCTTTCCGGATTAGTTAGGCGGAATGGCAGTTGAGTCAGTTGCCACTATTTTATCAGAATCATCAAGCCACACCAGCACATAAGCATCCGCCGCGGCGGACACATCATCCCATCACTCCCGCATTACCACCAATTGCATCTCCAACGTTGCACGGTCAGGTAAAAGTACACGGAGTAAACAGATACCATTCGGGATATGGGGTTCAAGATGTAGTGGGAACCTGAGCTGATCGGCTTCAATACGAATGGTGGCTGTGGGGACCTCAACATTTTGCCATATAATGCCACTGAGGGAAACCAATTGGTAGGAAATGCCACTTGAAATAAACGATGTGCCGCCGTTGATCTGCACAATGGCCTCTTCGGAAACCGGATTGGGAAACACGAGCATACCTGCCTCCTCCTGCACAAGATCCATAACCTCCAAACCAAGCGTATCGCAGCCCGGGATCAGGCAACCCATGCTGTCGAGTTTGAGCAGCCAGAAATTATAGTCACCATAAATAACACCCCCGTATGCCGTCCCCACACACACAATGCTGTTATCTTCCAGAATGGTGACATCAGACATCATATTGTCATGCCATGTATTGGCAATCGCACGGTATGATCTTTCCCAGTAAGGATTTCCATTGGCATCTACCTTGCAGATCAGGCCAACATAGCCAGAGAACTCGTTGGGTTCATAATACCCGCCGACTACAATATCGCCGTAGGGTGTTTCAATAGGGATGAAGGGGTCGAACTGCCAGGAATCGATCGTGTCGCCAAAATCGGTATTGTAATCCCATAAGAAATTGCCCTCCGTATCTGTCCTGTATATGAATGATCTATATGGAGGCATAGGATAGTATACGCCCGACCCGTAGAACCCACCTTCTTTCGTGCGCCTGGCGCCAACAGGGCAAACCCCGATATCAGAGTAATATTGTGCATCCAGAATATTTCCATCAGCATCCAGTTTTCTGATCCAGTATCTGTCGGGCAGGCAATCATTATAGCTGTTCACTAAATAAATAGTGTCCGCGAAAATGTCAAATTGTATGGCATTGCGTTCGGTGGAGGTGCCGTATCGTTTCTCCCATAGGAAGTCTCCTTCAGGGGTGGTTTTTATGATCATGGACCCATACAGGTCAGATTCGTCGTAACCTAAAAGTATCAGAGAGCCATCACTGAGCTCTTTGATATCACTGGCTCTGTGGTTCGGTTCGAAATCGTAGTATTTTGTAAATAGGGTATCTCCTGTTGCCGGATCGATCTTAACCAGCATGGGATAGGAGGTTGTATCTGTTTGACGGGTGACAGTAAACACGACATTGCCATCTATGGTCTGAATAATGGATCGGTAGTCTGCAAAGTAATTTATTGCGCTGTCGGCCAATACATTTCGCCACAGTACATTTCCATCAAAGTCAGTCGCCAAAAATTTAAGCTTTTCATCGAATAGCCCGGGAGGGTCGATCGCATAGCCTGTACCCGTAATGATGATGCGATCATTAAGCGGTAATGCGGCAGTAGCACTTTCGGTGCCAAAATAAAAATCGATCGTTGTGTTAAAAGTGGTCTGCGCCTGTATTGCACACTGATAACATAATATGATCAAGCTGGCTAAAAATATCCGGATCGTATTGTGCATCAGTCAGGCTTATGGTCGGTGCTAAAAAAATACAACTATACAGGTCTGATTAGGATTTACGTTTAAAATGGTATGCAATACTATTTGTGTGGATGATCCTGCAGGTCCAGAGTGCGCGTTTGTGTGTATTAAATGGTATCAGCAATACTGTTGCTCATTAGGTCATATATAGCCTTCCAATCGTTAAAGGATACAGTAATCTTTTTCAAATGTACCCAATTGACTTCAGAAATACACGCGATTAATCAAATAATGGTACGCTTGAGAGGTGTCTCCTCTATCACCCGATGCGGTTACCACGTAGGAATTCACCGATCTCCATCCGTTTTTTTCCTTCTGCCTGAATGCTGAGCACACTGATAAAACCATCGGTGCAGGCGATGTGTAGGTAGGTTTTATTGTCGGTTTCCACAGCGCCCGGATGCAGGCTGTGCTGAGCAGTAATGGGCTTAGCGGCGAGTATCTTCCACTGAACGCCCGTGACATCGGTAAATGCACCGGGATAGGGTGAGAGGCCCCGGATGAAATTATAGATATGTACAGCGTCCTGATGCCAGTTGATACGACAGTCCTCTCTGAAAATTTTGGGTGCGAGCTTATTGCTGGTGCCGGACTGTGGCTTTGTGGTGTAGGTGCCACTCTCGATAGCCGTGACGGTCTTTACCACCAGTGCAGCACCTTCCATCATTAATGCATCGTGCAGCGTGCCGGCATTGTCATCGGGCGTAATGGGCACCTGAATGCTATCAATAATGTCACCGGTGTCGATGGCGTGTTGCAGAAAGAAAGTGGTAGCGCCGGTGATCGTTTCGCCCTGCATGATGGCATGGTTGATTGGCGCAGCGCCGCGATAATCCGGTAACAGGGACGCATGTAAATTAATGGTGCCTTTGGGCGGCATGTTCCATACTACTTCAGGGAGCATGCGAAAAGCCACCACCACCTGAAGATCGGCATTTAGTGCGCTGAGTGCGGCCAGAAATTCCGGATCCTTTAGCTTCAGGGGTTGCAGCACGGGAATGCCTAGCGCTTCCGCGGTCATTTTCACCGGCGTAGCCTGCAGTTTCAATCCACGGCCACTCGGTTTATCGGGAGCGGTCACCACGGCTACCACCGGAAAGCCTGCATCCACCAGTGCGCGGAGACTGGGAACGGCAAAATCGGGAGTGCCCATGAAGACGATGCGCAGATGGTGTTTCATCATTCGAAGTCGGGATACAACAAATATTTTTTTCGCACCTGCTTAAATGCATTCAGGTCATCGGCCCAGCTCATGCGTATTTCTTCTTCCGTTAATCCGCCTTTGATCTGCATCATGAATTCGGCATTGCCGGCGAGTTTGTTGAAGAAATTATTTTCCAGGAAAAATTTACTGCGGTCATCAAAGCGCGCATAGGTGTCGAGCAGCGGCTGCAGATATAATTGTTTGTGCAACACACTGTCGCGCAGAAGTTCTGTATCCATACCACTCAGGTCAAAGCCCTGACAATTGGTTTGCATGAACGGTGGCGATTTAGCACCGGGGCCTGACCGCGGGATGAAAGTGAGCGGCGCGGGATACATGCCGGGTGATGCTTTGATGGCGGGGAGGTGCGGACTGCCATACAGCTCAAAAGGTTTATCGGTGCCTCTGCCCACACTTACCTGAGTGCCTTCGAAAAAGCAGAGGGAGGGATAGAGATAGATCGCCCGCATGGTGCGCAGGTTCGGACTGGGCGGTATCGTGATGGTGTAATGGCGGCTGTGATCGTAGTGTGCACAGGTGATCACTTCCAGTGAGCATGTTGCTTTATTCGGCAGCCATCCTTCGCCATTGATCATGCGTGCATATTCGCCGATGGTCATGCCGTGCACAACAGGCACCGGATGCATGCCCACAAAAGAAGTATACCCGCTTTCGAGCACAGGGCCATCGATATAAAATCCATTTGGATTGGGCCTGTCGAGTACGATAAGCGGCTTGTTGAATTCCGCACACGCTTCCATCACATAGTGCAGGGTGGAGATGTAGGTATAGAATCGCGCGCCTACATCCTGTATGTCGAAGATCACCACTTCGGCATCGGCGAGGTCGCTGAAGGAAGGTTTTTTCTTGGCACCATATAAGGAAATGACGGGAATGCCGGTGGCGGTGTCTTTGGCATTCAGGATAGTAGCGCCGGCATCCTCCGTTCCGCGAAAACCGTGTTCGGGAGCGAAAATGGCCGAAATATTGACGCCCAGGCTCACGAGTGTATCCACGAGATGGCGATTGCCGATCACGGAAGTTTGGTTCACCACGAGGGCTACGGTCTTGCCCTGCACTTTGGGCAGCCAGCCTTCAGTTTGCTCTGCGCCCGTGCGGATGGCGGTATCGGGAGCAGCAGTGGTTACCGGTTCCGCGACAAGCGGGTGGGATTCACTATTTTTACAAGCTCCGACGCTTAACAGGATAGAGAGTGTAGTGCTGATCAGGATCATACGCATGCATTCGCAAAACTGAGGCCAAAGGTAAACGATAATAGGGATGTGGTTTGCATATTTTATCAGCAGGCGTATCATGCACAACAAAGAGCGGTCGTTCTCACGGCTGATCATCGGCATTGCGCGCGTGGCCATAGCCCTGAGTCTGGCGGTGATGCTGATATCCACTTCGCTGGTGAACGGCTTTCGCGCCACGATCTCTGAAAAGGTATATGGCTTTTGGGGGCATATCAATATTGCCAAGCAAAGCCTTCGCAATTCTTTTGATGACATTCCCATTTACCGCCGACAGGAATTCGTTGATGAGGTAGAGGCCATCCCCGGTGTCACGGCAGTGCAGGTGTATGCGCGGAAAGCTGCCATCATCAAAACAAAGGAAGCTATCGAAGGTGTCATCCTGAAGGGCGTAGGCCCCGATTTTAACTGGAGTCAGTTCGATCAGTATATCATCGATGGCGCACCGATCGTGCTCACGGATTCGATGACCAGTCGCGGAACACTCATCAGTAAAAACACCGCCGACAGAATGGGATTTTCGGTGGGCGACTCAGTGCTCATTCATATTATTGATCAGAAAGACAACGGTGATTTCGAGCAGATGTTCCGCAAGCTGCGCATCGACGGCATTTATAATACCGGCCTCGCCGAATTCGATCAGCTGTTCATGCTCGTTGATATCCGACACATACAGCGGTTGAATAACTGGACCAAAGATCAGATAGGCGGATACGAAGTGTTCATTGATGATCCGGAGCAGCTGGACGTTATGGAAAAGAGGGTAGACAAGGTTGCCGATCCCTTTTGGGATGTGCAGACCATCCGCGATATCATTCCCAGTGTTTTTGACTGGCTGAATTTGCAAAAAGTGAATGAGTGGATCATTTTGATCCTGATGTTTCTGGTCGCGCTCATCAATATGATCACATCGCTGCTCATCCTCATACTCGAGCGCACCAATATGATCGGCATACTTAAGGCCATGGGTGCCAACAACAAGGGCATCCGCCGCATTTTTCTCTTCAACGCCGCGCACATCATCGTATGGGGCATGGTGATCGGCAATGTGCTGGGCATAGGCCTCTGTCTGCTCCAACAGCAGTATGGAATCATACAATTACCGGAGGCCAGCTATTATGTTTCAGAAGCGCCGGTAAAGCTGGATATGTGGTGGATACTGTTCCTCAACCTCGGCACCTTTGCTGTGTCCATGGTTTTCCTGATCATTCCTTCTTTGTTTGTGGCGAGGATCAGGCCGATCAGGGCGATCAGGTTTAATTGAGCGTTTTTTTAGTAAGGTTTGTTTTTCCTCACCAAGCGAACTCCTTCTTAAAAGGGACGAACTTGCATTGTAATAGAATTCTTCTTTTTTCCCCACCC
>DAIMYJ010000002.1:60754-78655 GCA_036734545.1 Chitinophagales bacterium | reverse complement strand
TGCGCATCACCAAAATAGATGCGTATACCCTGCACGCCAAAGTGCTGCAACGCGGCTCCATGTATGCCGAGGAAGTGGATGACTTCACCGGCTGGTGCACCGAATTGAACGGGCGACAGTTCATGTATTTTCAGGATGCGGCCGATCCCAAGTCGGGGTATTATTCCTACTGCTACTGGTTCGATGGCAATAACCTGGTGGCTTCAGACTTCTCCCTCAAGGTGGGCGGAGTGGATGCCGTGGTGTCTACCGAAGCCTACCGCGCCGAAGTGCAGGCCAGCATGGGGTTTTCCGACTGGCTGGGCACGGCTTTCACGTATTCGAAGCGCTGAGGTGAATAACCGGTTTGGGATTGTAAGGATTTCTCCGCTTATTTGTAGCAGGCATACTACCGCCGGCTATCTATGACACAACCGATCAAAACCAATTACGGAGCCTTATCCACGCTCGTCACCGTTTTCTTTTTCTGGGGATTCATTGCCGCCGGCAACGGTGTGTTCATCCCTTTCTGCAAACAATATTTTCATCTGGATCAGTTTCAAAGCCAGCTGATCGACTTTGCCTTTTACGGTGCCTATTATCTGGGTGCGCTGGCGTTGTTCGTGATCAGTACCCTGCGCAAGGCCGAGCTGGTATCGGGCTGGGGGTATAAGCGCAGCATCATATATGGCCTGCTGTTCAGCTTTCTCGGTTCACTCGCCATGATCGCGGCAGTGAATCTCGGCGGATTTGCAGCCGTACTTATCAGTTTATTCATCGTGGCGCTGGGATTCTCGCTGCAGCAAACAGCAGCACAGCCCTTCGCCATCACCCTGGGCGATCCGGCCACCGGCAACACCCGCATCACCCTTGGCGGCGGCGTGAATTCCTTCGGCACCACCATCGGCCCCATTATAGTAGCTCTGGCTTTGTTTGGCAGTACCTCGGTGACCGATGACATGATCAAGGGCCTGGAACTGAATTCCATTACCTTATTATACTGCGGTATCGGTGCGTTATTTCTGTTGTGTGCACTGCTCTTCTGGACGTCTAAAAAAGTGCCTGACGGTAAGATGGACAGTCATGTGGAGCAGGCAGGCAAAGCCCTCCGCACATTGATCATTATCACGGCACTGCTCGCGGTGATCTTCAGCATCGTGTTCAGCAGCTACAATACCGAGACCGCGAAACAGGTAGAAGCGATGAAGTCTGAGCTTGCGCTCCTGCCTGCTGATGATAATACAGCCATTCAGGCACTGACCGATAGCATCCATCGCATCAATGCACCGCTGGAACACAATCGTATGTTCCTGCTGGCCGGTGCGCTGGTGGTCATCGTTGGCGGTTTATTGCTGGCCAAGAACCGCGCGAGCGTCAATCCGCATGGCTGGGGTGCGTTGCAGTATCCGCAGCTGGTGCTCGGTATGCTGGCCATCTTCACTTATGTAGGTGTGGAGGTGACCATACAAAGTAACCTCTCCGAGTTATTGAAGCAGCCGGATTTCGGCGGACTGCAGGCAGCGGAGATCGCACCGTATATCTCCATGTACTGGGGTAGTTTGATGATCGGACGATGGGCCGGTTCCGTAGCGGTATTTTCCGTGAGCGGGATGCGCAAGCAACTGCTCATGATACTGGTACCCATGATCGCCTTTGGTGTGATCATCGCAGCAAACACCATTGCCGGAAATAATATGCAGCCTTTGTATACCTATATCGTTTGCGTGTTCGTGCAGATCGCGGGATTTTTCATGGGCAAAGACAAACCGGCACGCACCCTGCTGATCTTCAGCGCACTGGGTGTAACTGCCATGCTCATCGGTATTTTATCAGAAGGCACCACAGCGATATTCGCGTTCCTGAGCGGCGGTTTATTCTGCTCCATCATGTGGCCGAATATTTTCGCACTCGCAGTAAGCGGATTAGGAAAATATACTTCTCAGGGCTCTGCCTTCCTCATCATGATGATCCTGGGCGGTGGCGTTATTCCACCCATTCAGGGTAAACTGGCCGATATCATCGGCATACATCCGAGCTACTGGATCACGGTATTGTGTTTCGGCTACCTCGCCTGGTTTGCATGGCGTGTGAGTGCTCTGCTGAAAAAACAGAATATTACTGCGGAAGCTTCCGGTGCCCATTGATCGGGCGAACGGAGGCCGCATGTCCCGTCAGGGCATGTAGGTTGGGATCTCATTGAAGGAATCTGCCAACTCGGGGGTGAGCAGATAATTTTTCAGGCACATGATCATGGACTTGGAAGAGGTGAACAGTTCCCTGTTGAAGTTCATCATGGTGGCGAGTTCCACATCGCTGATGGTATGCGCTGAAGCCATCGCATAAATGGCCTGCATATTTTCCTGATATTGCTGCTGCACATGAGCAAGCAGTTTTTTCAGCTGTTCAGCTACGACCTCCGAATCCTGTGTCTGCCAGCCGCCGATATCCAGTTGCGTATAAAAGGTAGCCACATCATCCTGCATATGTTTCAGGAATTCATAATAATGCTGTTCCACCGCATCGCGCATCACGTGCATATCGTGGTGCAGGTCCTTGATGCATTTGGAGGCATGCATGGCACTGCGCACCACTGCGATGAGCCTGTCCACCTCCTGCACTTCAGGCGCATCCATGGACTGTGACCGCATGCGCATATAATAGGTTTGTATCTCGCCGTATTGTTCCTTCAGCAGGTCATAGCGTTCATAGAAAGGTCGTGATTGTGTTCCGCGGGCATGATTGATCTCGGCATAAGCGGCAGGCTGATGCAATGCTGATATAGGCACCCGGAAATTCTGTGCGTTGAATATCTTACACTGGTTAATGAAAAATCCGGTTTCCCTGCGCAACAATTCGATCGCGCCCTCCGGATCCACCGGGGTGTTGTGGGTCAGCGATAAGGCAGCGAAGGTCGGCTCTTTGGTGAAGCGGCTTTCCAGAAAACGGCTGAGCGGGTGCAGGAAGGGGAAAAAGATCACGATGCTCATGAGGTTCATGGCCGATTGAAAAGTGGCCAGCGCGATGAGCGGGTCGCGCACACCGACGATGCGGGTGATCAGCATCTCGGCCGGATACAACAGCACAAAGGCTACAATGGTGGTGATGAGGTTATAAAAGAAGTTGCCTGCCGATATCCGTTGTTTGATCGGCACGCCGTCGAGCGCCCCGAGCACAAGTTTCACGCTGGTGCCCACCTCTGAACCGATCACAATGGCCATGCCGTCTGACAGGTCAACGATCTGCTGATTCAGTAAGCTTAAGGTGATGGCCACGGTGGCCGCACTTGATTGGGTGATGGTGGTGGCGATGAAGCCGATGACCAGAAAAACGATGGCCGGGCTGTTGCTGAACACCTGCATGGCGTTGCGGATGGAGTCCCCTTCCACCGAGTCTTTCATAAATCCGAGGCCGATGAACAGGAAGCTGAACCCGAGCAGGAACTGGGCGATCGTACTCAGCCTGCGGCGGTCGCTGAACATGAAGATGACCAGTCCCGCCACCCCGGCAACCGGCAGGGCGTAGGCCTCAATATCGAATTTGAAACCCAGGGTGGCCACGATCCAACTGTTCACAGTGGTGCCCAGGTTGGTGCCCATGATCACGGCCAGGGCGTTCCGGAGGGCGATGACGCCGCTGCCGGCGAAAGCCAGTACGAGAAAGTTGACCACAGAACTGGACTGCAGGGCTGCGGTGATGACCGTACCCCCGAACACCGCCCGCAAAGGCCGGTCGGTAACGCGCATGAGCAGGAGCTTGAACCGCCTGCTCATCAGGGTTCTCAGGGACCTTTCCAGCAACTGAATGCCAAAAACGAAGATGCCGATACCACCCAGCAGAAAACCGATATTGAATCCCATGGAAACCGCTTCTGGGGTTAAACTTAGTTAAGATCGCCGCTTAAAACAATGACCGGCGTCTCCGGTAGCGTTTGTCCACCGCCAAACCACCGGGGGCTTAGGGGCAATTGTATATCTTTACGGCCGCTAATCAGCTACCATGAACAGTTTTAAAAATATCAACAACCTTGCGGGATGGATCGTGTTTGGCGTGGTCATATTTGTATATGCCAGCACGATGGAGAGAACGGCCAGTTTCTGGGATTGCGGTGAGTTCATCGCGGCCACGTATAAACTTCAGGTGGTACACCCTCCGGGTGCGCCGATCTTCCTCATGATGGGTAAGATATTCAGCCTGTTCGCCGCCAATACCGAACAGGTGCCGCTCTATACCAACTTTTTCGCCTCGTTGAGCACGGCCTTCGCGGTGTTGTTCACGTTCTGGATCATCACCCGCCTGTTGCGCAGGGTAATGGCACCAAAGGACGAGCCTACCAAAAGCCAGACCATCATCATCATCCTGAGTGGTATGATCGGTGCATTCTGCTGCGGATTCATGGACAGCATCTGGTTCTCTGCAGTGGAATCAGAAGTGTATGCCTTAGCCACCTTTTTCTTTGTGATCATTTTCTGGTCGATGATCAAGTGGGAGGCACATGCCGAAGACCCCAACTCTGATCGCTGGATACTCTTCATGGCGCTCATGATGGGCCTCTCCATCGGTGTGCACCTGCTTGCACTGCTCGTGATCCCGGCAATCGCCCTCATCTATTATTTCCGTAACTATACCTATACCCGCAAGGGACTGATCTATACCCTGCTCATCGGCGGCGGCCTCGTAGCCTTCCTGCTGTATGGCCTGCTGGATAAATTTATTGCGCTGGGCGCCGGCATCGACCGCATGTTCGTGAACGGATTCGGTATGCCTTTCGGCAGCGGCCTCATCTTCTACGGCATCGCCATCGTTGGCGCTACCGTTTGGGGAATACGCAGGGCAATTCAGCGAAACAACCGCGTGTTGTATCTCGCCTTGATGTCGTTCACCTTTCTCACGATCGGTCTCACCTCGTATGCAATGGTGCTCATCCGCGCCAAGGCTGAGCCGGTGATCAACATGAACGGTATCAATGATGTGCACTCATTCCTGAGTTATCTGAAACGCGAACAGTACGGCAGTCGTGAATTATTATACGGCCCTTACTGGACCGCACAGCCTATTGAATACAAAAAAGGCAAAGCCAAATACGGTATCGTGGATGGCAAAGATGAATATCAGGTGATCTCGCATGAATTCGAGCCGGTGTATGACATCCCTGCCGAATATGCGAACTCTCCCGAAGCCCGTGTACTTATCGAACGTAACAAACAAGTGTTATTCCCGCGCATGGGCTCACTGGAAGACCGTCATGCCGGATTGTATTATGATTATGCCAATGTGCCGGAAGGACAGGAACAAACGTTTGTGCCGAGTTATGGCGACAACCTGAGTTTCTTCTTCAATTATCAGCTGGGGCATATGTTCTGGCGCTATTTCATGTGGAATTTCTCCGGTCGTCAGAACGACTCTCAGGGTAATTTCTATGACGGCTATCGCGATGGTAACTGGATCACCGGGATCGAGGCCATCGACAAATCAAAGAATCCGCAACTGGAAGGCCTGCCCGCTTCCTTATCGGATGTTGCTTCGCACAACAAACTGTATATGCTGCCCTTCATCATAGGTATACTGGGGATGGTATATCAGTTGCGGAATGACAAACAGGGCTTCGTTATTGTATTCATGCTGTTCCTCTTCATGGGATTCATGAACATCGTGAACATGAACCAGCCGCCCACCGAACCGCGTGAGCGTGATTATGCGCAGGTAGGCGCTTTCTTCGCTTTCGCCATTTGGATCGGATTCGGACTTGCCGGCATCGTTGACATGGCGCGCAACTTCACGAAGAAGGTGATACAGGAATATGCACTGTACAGTGCACTCATCATCCTGGCGATGTTCTTCGCCGGACTCACCATGTTTGCTTTCGACACCTTCCTGATGGTAATGGTATATACGGTGGCTGTGATCCTCGCACTGGGCTTCATCGGCTCATTGATCTATAAAGCGATGGGTCAGAAAGAGCTTACTGTGGGTATTGCCGCTTTCCTGCTGTGCGTTCCCGCACCATTCCTGATGGCCTCTGAAGGCTGGGACGACCACGACCGTTCAGAAAGAACGTTTGCGCGCGACATTGCCCGCAACTATCTGGAAAGTTGTCCGCCCAATGCCATCCTGTTCACACAGGGAGATAACGACACCTATCCGCTGTGGTATGCACAGGAAGTGGAAGGTATCCGTACGGATGTGCGCATCGTTAACCTGAGTCTGCTTGGTGTGGATTGGTATATCAACCAGTTGCGTCACGCTACCAACGATTCTAAACCGATAGCCCTGACACTCACCGAAGACAAGATCCTGGGTGACAAGCGCAATCAGATCGTTACCAACGATAAGAGTAAATATCGCAACCAAACGATGGAGTTAGCCGACTTCATCAACTTCATCGGTCAGGATGATCCGAAATATCAGATCTATAGTGAAGGCCTGGAAGATTACTTCAGCTACATGCCCACCAATAAGATCAAGATCACTCTGGATGCTGAATCCATGAAGAAGAACGGGATCGTTCCCGAATCGCTGCAGGGCGAAATGCGCCGTGTGCTCAACTTTGATCTCAAGAACCGCACACTGCTGAAGAATGACCTGATGACACTGGACATCGTTGCCAACAATATTCAGGAGCGCCCTATCTGCTTTGCCATCAGTGTTACCTCTGACTCACACCTGGGTATGGAGAAGTACCTGATGCAGCGCAACATGGTGTATCAGCTTATACCTGTGGAAAGCGAGAACGCCAAAGGCCAGATGGATGGCTTCCGGAAAAATATGGATACGGATATTCAGTATGACCTGCTGGTGAATCAAAAAGATAAATTCACCTACGGTGGTATTGAGGAAGGCAAGAAAATGTATATCGATCCGAGCGGCAACGGCTCACTGCTCACCGCTAAATATCTCAACTATTACGAACTGGTGAAGAGCCTCGATGAGGAGCGTCGTTATCTGCAGGCACAGGCACGTCAGATGATGACCGACACCGTGAATCAGGAATACAATGAGGTAGGACAGCAGCTCATGAAAGAGAGCGCCGAGAAGAAAGAGAAGATGCTCACCGTGCTCGACCTTATGATGCAGTTGTTCCCGGATGAGAGTCTGCCTTACGACTATAACATGGTGAATGTAGCGCAAACCTATCAGCAGCTGGGCGAAAACGAAAAAGCCGTTCAAATACTGCAGGTACTGCTGCCGCGCACGATGGATGAACTGGAATATTACTATCAGATGTCGCGCAAGAGCGTGCTCACCGCCAGCATGTTCGAGCAGGATCAAATGCGTGCTGAGACCTGTGTCTACTATGCGATCGAGATCGCCAAGAAGGCAGGTGATAACGCCTACAGTGAAAAAATATCCGGCGAGTGGGATGCTCTCCGACTGAAATACGCCATTCTCGCACCGAATGAGAGAAGGGGACAATAAATTCAGACAGCGCAAGAAGTTCGACAACCTGGTTTTCGGAAGACAACCGGTTGTTGAACTGCTGATGCGCGATGCTGCCATCGACAAGATCCTCTTATCCAAAACGGCACAGGGGGATGTGATCCCGCAGATCAAACAAAAAGCGACGGAGAAACAGATACCCGTGCAGTATGTGCCGGGCGAAAAACTGAACGCCCTCACCGGTGGTAATCACCAGGGTGTAATAGCCTTTACCGCGGCCGTAGAATTTCAAAAGATAGATGATGTATTGCCCTTCATCATTGAACAGGGGCAAACACCGCTGATACTTATTCTCGACGGCATTACTGATGTGCGCAATTTCGGCGCCATCGCACGCACGGCGTATGCCTGCGGGGCACATGCGATCATCATTCCCGCGCATCATACCGCACCGGTCAACAGCGATGCGATGAAAACCAGCGCTGGTGCCCTGGGTGAAATACCGATCTGCCGGGAGAAGAATTTTGAACTGGTATTACAATACCTGAAATTGAACGGACTGCAGATCATCGGTGCCGACAGTCACGCTAAAAACTTTGTTTACGACACCGACCTTACATTACCTACCGCTATCATCATGGGTTCGGAGGATGAAGGGATCAGCGGTATTGCGCGGAAGCATCTGAGCTCTACCGTGCGCATCCCTATGGCCAGGGATTTTGATTCCTATAATGTATCGGTGGCTACGGGCATGTTCCTCTATGAGGCTATACGCCAGCGTTCAACTGCGCAACCCTGATACGGGATACGTTTTTTACCTATCAGATCGGATCAATACTGCAACTGTGATCTCATCACATGGCCAGTATCTCGACCAACTGCAGCATTTGCTTGTTGATCTGCATGTGATGCTTCGTAGCCCGTGCAAATGGAGTGAACACCACTTCATCATTCACCAGACCGGCCATCACATTCTTGCGGCCTTCGATCAGTCCTTCCACCGCGGCCATGCCCAAACGGCTGCCCAGGATACGGTCACGCACGGTTGGATTACCGCCGCGCTGAATATGACCGAGTACCGATACACGAGTATCATAATGGTTGAAACGTTCCTTCACCAGTTTGGCGATCTCGAAGGCGCCGCCGCGTTCATCACCTTCCGCCACAATAACGATAGCAGAGGATTTGGAGCGGAGCCAGCCGCGTTCCAGTGTGGCGATCAGATAATCGATATTGGTTTCCGTTTCCGGGATAACGATCGCCTCTGCACCGCCTGCGATACCGGTTGACAGGGCGATAAAGCCCGCATCGCGGCCCATCACTTCCACAAAGAATAAGCGGTTGTGCGACATGGCCGTATCGCGTATCTTATCGATAGCATCGATGGCGGTGTTGATGGCGGTATCGAATCCCAAAGTATAATCCGTTCCGTAAAGGTCATTATCAATGGTGCCGGCCACGCCTACGCAGTTGATACCGAATTCTTTTTCGAACACGGTCGCACCGCGGAAAGTACCGTCTCCACCAATAGCCACAAATCCTTCAATACCGTGCTTCTGCAGATTCTCAAATGCCTGCTTACGGCCCTCAGGGGTCATGAAACGCTCACTGCGTGCCGTCTTCAATACCGTGCCGCCGCGTTGAATGATATTGCTGACGTGATACGATTCCATTTTAAAGAAATCACCATCGATCATCCCTTCATAACCACGCTTCACTCCGTACACCTCCAACCCATTATATAATCCGGTACGCACCACCGCACGAATGCATGCATTCATACCCGGTGAGTCACCGCCTGATGTCATTACTGCAATTTTCTTCATAGTTTACTGCCTGATTAAATATCTGCTTTACAAACTCGGCTACTCAGCCTGATTATCAATTAAATATTTTCTTAAAAAACTAAACGCACTATTCTTATTAGTATCGAATATCACAAAAATTTCAACTCACACTTCATCCTTCATCTCTCATTCCTCATCCTACACATTTTCCAGCATATCCCTCGTCATGGCATCCAGATCATAGTGATGGTTCCATCCCCAGTCGGTTCTGGCCTGATGGTCATCAATACTGCCCGGCCATGTTTCAGCTATTTTCTGCCGGAAGTCGATGGCATAATCCAGTTGAAATTCCGGTATATATTTTTTGATGGCTTCGCCCACCATGGCCGGGGTGAAGCTCATTGCTGCCAGGTTGTAGGATGAACGAACGCTGATCTGTGCGGCAGGCGCTTCCATCAGTTCGATCGTCGCGCGGATGGCGTCGGGCATATACATCATCGGCAGCATCATATCATGAGCGAGAAAACAGGTGTAGGCGCCGGTTTGTTTAGCCTTGAAGTAAATATCCACCGCATAATCAGTGGTTCCACCGCCGGGCATGGTCTTATAACTGATAATGCCCGGATAGCGCAGGCTGCGCACGTCCAGACCAAACTTCTGATGATACCATTCGCACCAGCGCTCGCCGGCCTGTTTGCTGATACCATAAATGGTATTGGGTTCCATGATGGTAGTTTGCGGTGTATCCACCTTCGGCGTCGTTGGGCCGAATGCCGCAATGGAACTGGGCCAGTACATCTTGCTGATCTTTTTCTCAACAGCAAGCTCGAGCGTGTTGATCAATCCGTCCATATTCAGCTCCCAAGCCTTGTGCGGGAATTTCTCACCCGTTGCCGACAGCA
The DNA here is from genome assembly GCA_036734545.1 of Chitinophagales bacterium. Taxonomy (GTDB): domain Bacteria; phylum Bacteroidota; class Bacteroidia; order Chitinophagales; family BACL12; genus UBA7236. The sequence continues at coordinate 68,613 of DAIMYJ010000002.1, read as the reverse complement.
TAGCTGCCATGTTATAGATCTGGGTGACACCGTATTTGTCCATGATGGCTCCCATCCCTGCTTTGTCCAGCACATTGATCTCTTCGAAAGGCCCGGAGGTATATAATTCGCCCTCGGGTTTGCGGATGTCGGCCGCAATCACTCTTTCGTGCCCATGCATGCTGCGCAACTGCATGGTCAATTCTGCTCCGATCTGCCCGCAGGCGCCAATGATGAGTATCGTGTCTGATGTCATACCTCTGAATAAGGAAACAAAATTAGCCCTCCCGTCACGATTTGCCAACTGCATTCCACCCTAAATGCACATGTCCGGGTTTTCTGCGCTGAACGGGGAATAACTTACCTTTAGACCGGTATACCGACATGAAGAACATCCTCGTTGTAGTAGGCACCCGGCCGAATTTCATCAAAGTGACCCGCTTTAAATATTGGGCTGCCCAAATGGGATTTGACCTGCGCATCGTGCACACCGGTCAGCACTACGACACCAATATGGCAGAAGTATTCTTCAGGCAATTGCATGTGCAGCCTGACTACCTGCTCGAGATCCCCGCAGCGGAGCCGGAGCAACAGGTACTCCTCATTCAGGCAAAACTCAGCAAACTCATGGCCACCACCTTCCGTCCCGATCTGGTGATGGTAGTGGGCGATGTCAATTCCACACGTGCAGGCGCCGAAGCAGCACATATTCACAACATTCCCATCGCGCACGTAGAAAGTGGTCTCCGCAGCTTCGATCAGTCGATGCCGGAAGAGATCAACCGTATTGTCGCGGATAATCTTTCGAGTTATTTTTTCATCACCGAACAAAGCGGCGTTGACAATCTGTTGCAGGAAGGCAAGCCCGCCGATCATCTGTATCTGGTTGGTAACACCATGATCGATACGCTGGTGCATTTTCATGAGCAGATCATGCAGGATCGCATACTGGAACATTTACGTTTGCAGGGAACCGATTTTGTGCTGATGACCATGCACAGACCATCGAATGTGGATACGGCAGCAGGTCTGACCGATCTGGTGCAGAGCCTCCGCTGGATCACCGGACACCTCCCGGTGGTATTCCCCATGCATCCCAGAACACGGCAACGCATCGCTGCGCTCGGCATGGAAGAACAATTCCTTGCACTCCCGCAGTTGATACTTACCGAGCCTTTGGATTATTTTGCTTTTCAGCGACTGATCGCCGGATGCAGATGTGTGGTCACCGACAGCGGTGGTATTCAGGAAGAAGCTACTTTCAGAGGCAAACCCTGTCTTACGATGCGACCAAATACCGAGCGACCTGTGACGATCACCCTCGGCTCCAATACGCTGATACCGGAAGGGCTGCCGGGCCTGAAACCTCAGCTGCACGCCATTCTTGAGGGAACTTATAAAAAGGGAACGATACCTCCGCTGTGGGACGGACATGCTACGGAACGCATATTCCGCATCATGTTGCAATTGGACTAAAGTGCGTCTAACAACCGCGCATAAGCTGCGGCCAGTTGTTTGCGCGAATATCGGGTGATGTCTACCGGAGGCACTGACAGGCGCTGCGCTTTCCAATCTGCATAATAACGCATCACCGTATCTTTTACCGCCTGTTTATCCTGCAATCCCAGCATCACACCTGCTTGTGTTTCCTGCAAAATATGTGCAGCATCACCCTGCGTATCGCCGATAGCCAGTACCGGTCTGCGCGCTGCGAGATACTCAAATAATTTCGCCGGAATACGACCGCGGATATCCTGCGCATCATTCACCAGCAGCAGCAATACCGCTGCCGAACGCATATGGCGGATCGCTATGGGATGATCTACCTGTCCGTAATGTTTACTGTTCTCCGTCAACGCATAAGTCTGCAACATCTCATCCACACTGTGATCATTTTTTCCGGTGAAGGATATGACGAGATCATTTTTGAAAACCGGATCGGCTGCACACAATTCAGACAAGGCCTGCCAGAGCACTGCCGGATTGCGCGCTTTATTGATCATGCCCACATGATGTATGGAAAATGTGCCCGGTGCGTTGATGGGTTCATCCGGAAAATCTTCTTCATCATATCCATTGGTCACCACAACGGTATTACCATCGTTGATACGGTTGAATTCGTTTGCCCAGTCAGGACTCACGGTCACCACTTTATCCGCCGTAGTTACCACGGAGCGTTCCAACCGGTGATGTTGAGCATCTGCCCATTTACTGAGGTGTAATTCTGTGTAATAATCGATCCTGGTCCACGGGTCCCGAAAATCGGCGATCCAGGGTATACCTAAGTTCCTTTTCACACCCATCGCAATCAGGTGCATGGAATGCGGAGGGCCGGTAGAAATGATGGCATCGACGGGATGGCTGCGTAAATAGTCGGTCAAATAACGCACGGAAGGCCTGATCCAGAATTTCCGCGCATCCGGTATGAAGAAATTGCCGCGCACCCATACGGCCAGTTCCTGCAATTTTCCGGGTTTCTTTTTCTCCTGCAGGAAAGCGGCATTTACCTTTTCCTCTTTTTTCAGCCCCAGGACCTTTCGATACCATCCATAGGGCTCCCAGATGGGCCTTCGGATCACCTCAAGGTCGGGCGGCAGTGTTGCCTCCAGGGTAAGATCCAATACCGCGTGTTCTCCATTCTCTGCGGTATAAATGATCGGGTCCCAGCCATACCGGCGCAGATAGCGCACCATCTTGACCCATCGCTGCACGGGCACACCGCCTGCAGGAGGCCAGTAATAGGTGATGATGAGAACCTTCTTCAACCTGTTGATTTTCAAGCTTAAAGTTAAAACAAGTTCTCCAACAGCCCTGCGCTCCTTTAGCCAAAGGTTCTTAACTTTATCGCCGCAAACTCAAGCCTGACATGCAACCAAACAACGGCAAACGGAACCTCCTGATCTACCTGGCAGTCGTAGTGTTCTTCTTTATTTTCAGCGCACTGTATTTCTATCCCCTGCTGCAGGGTAAGATCCTGTTCCAAAGCGATATCATGAATTTCGTCGGCGTGAGCCAGGAGACGGTCGACCACCACGAAGCGACCGGTGAGGGCGCGTTGTGGACCAACAGTCTGTTCGGAGGCATGCCTACCTATCAGATCGCATTATACAATTCGGGCAACATCTTTGAGCAGGTCAATAAATTCATGGGCGGCTACCTGCCGCGACCGGCGAATTATATGTTCATTGCGCTGATCTGCTTTTTCGTGCTCCTGAGAAGTTTCAAGGTGCAGATCCCGCTGGCCACTGCAGGTGCACTCACTTATGCACTGGGCACCTACCTGATCACATTCATGGAAGCCGGCCACAACACCAAAGTGCATGCGCTGGCCCTGATGCCGCTCGTGTTCGCCGGTATCCAATATTTATTCAGAGGCAATATACTGCTGGGCGCTACACTATCCCTGTTTGCGATCACCTGTCAGATAACAGCCAACCACCCGCAGATCACGTATTATATGATGCTGATGATCGGCTGCTGGTCGGTATCAGAGTTCGTTTTCGCACTGCGCGAAAAACGGATCGCCGGATTCTTTAAGACCATCGGTATTTTAGTGGTGGTAACCATGATGGGTGTGGCCGCCAATACTTCCAAACTGTGGACCACCTATGAATACAGTCATGAGACCATCCGCGGTGGCACACAATTGAATGCGCTCAAAAAAGAGACGCAGGACGACGGACTCGATCGCGAATATGCCTTTAGCTGGAGTTCAGGTAAAGCGGAAAGCTTCAGCATCATGTATTCCAATTTCGCCGGGGGCGGCAGCGGTCAATCCTTTTTGCAGAATAAGGATGGCGAGCCTGTAGACAGCGAATTGATGCGTTATATCCAGCAGCTCTATCAGCAGGACCAGCAAAAAGCACAGGAATTGCTGCGTTATTCCGGACAGGCAGGAAAATACTGGGGAGAGATGCCTTTCACCAGCGGTCCCATTTATGTGGGTTCTATTCTGTGCTTCCTGTTCCTTCTGGGCGCCCTGCTGGCCAATGACCGCACACGCTGGTGGCTCATCGCAGCGACCGTGTTGTCGTTATTCCTGGGCTGGGGTAAATATTTTCCGGGCTTCAACTACTTCATGTTCGATCATTTCCCGCTGTATAATAAATTCCGGACGGTGTCCATGGCGATGACCATGTTGTGCATGACCATTCCGCTGATGGCCTATTATATCACCAGTCGATTCCTCTCAGATAACAGCTCACTCAGCACTGAACGGAAACTGTGGGGATTGAAGTGGACAGGCATCAGTATTGGCGCACTGACAGTTATACTGTTGATGTCCGGCAATCTGTTCGACCTGACCAGCCCGGCCGAAGAACAATATATCCTGCAGGCGAATGATGTACAGACCACCACTTACTTCGACCTGCTGAAAGCAGAACGCGCAGATATGATCAGGCAGGATATCCTCATCAGCACACTGTTCATCGGACTGGCAGCGCTGGCTTTATTTCTCTATGTTAAGAAGTCTGCTTCGCCCGCTATTGCCATCGCAGCCATCTGCATTCTGCCTGTCCTCGATCTGCTGATCGTTGACTCGCGCTATCTGGGCAAGGAAAATTATCAGGATGCCGGTTTCTATGAACAGCGATTCCGTCAATCATTGCCGGTGATCAAGGACAATGATCCGTATTACCGAGTGCTGAACACGATGTATGATCCGGACAAGGACGGCACCACAAGCTTCCTCTATAAGAGCCTGGGTGGATATCATGGCGCCAAGCTGCAGCGTTACCAGGATATCATTGACGGATATATCAGCAAGGGCAATGTGCAGGTGCTGAGTATGCTCAATGCCAAGTATGTGATCGGCCAGCGTCAGGGAAAACTCTCTTACGACCGCAACCCAATGGCCTGCGGCAATGCCTGGTTTGTGGATTCCATTAACATAGTGCAGGATGCTGATGCTGAATTCAGCGCGTTAGAATCTTTCGATCCGCGAACCACTGCCTTTGTGCATCAGGAATACAAGGATCTTATCGCAAAGCCGGTAGTTGATCGCGACAGCACAGCTACCATTACGCTGAAAAAATACGGGATGGATGAAATTTCCTACACATCAAAAAGCAATACTGATATGCCGGCCATATTCTCTGAAGTATGGTATCGCGGAAATGAGGACTGGAAGGCCTATATCGACGGCAAATACGTAGATCATTTCCGTGCGAATTATATCCTGCGCGGATTGTGGGTGCCGGCCGGCGAACACGAGATCGTTTTCAAATTCGAGCCGCGTTCATTCCATACCGGAAAACAAGTTTCTACTGCTGCATCCGGACTCATTCTGTTGCTGGTGGCTGCCGGCGCTTTTCTGGGTTTCAGAAGATCATCCTCCGTACAACCTGAAAACACCAATAAAGCCTGACGATGCAGTACGATCCGGTAAAACGCAGTCTGGGTAAAGTATTCAATACCACGCCTCAGCTTCGCATCCTCTTCTACAAGATGCTGGATCTGCTGTTGCTGCGTGCCTGGCATATACATAAGGAATTGCGCCGCTGGGCATCGGACAAACGCAGCGCAGAACAACATATTCTCGATGCCGGCTCCGGATTCGGGCAATACTCATATTACCTGAGCGGCATGAGCAAAAAATGGAAATTCCTGGCCGTTGATGTCAAGGAAGAACAGATCGCCGACTGCAACGCTTTCTTTCAGAAGATCGGCAGAAAGAACATCCGATTTCAGGTGCAGGACCTCACTGCTTTCACCATACCGCAGCATTTCGATCTGGTGGTATGTGTGGATGTGATGGAGCATGTGCTGGAAGACGTGCAGGTGTTCCGCAATTTTCATACTTCACTGAAGCCGGGCGGAATGGTGCTGATCTCCACACCTTCAGATCAGGGTGGTTCCGATGTGCATGGTGATGACGCCTCTTCATTCATCGAGGAGCATGTACGCGACGGGTATAATATTCAGGAGATACAGGATAAACTGCGCACGGCCGGTTTCAGCCGCACGGAAGCGCATTATGCTTACGGCACTCCGGGCAAGATCTCCTGGCGCCTGTCCATGAAATATCCCCTGCAGATGCTGAATGTTTCCAAACTGTTTTTCGTGATACTGCCCGTGTACTACCTGATCACCTTCCCGTTCTGCCTGCTCCTGAACGCACTGGATGTGCAGATGCACCATGCCACAGGCACCGGACTCATCGTGAAGGCCTGGAAATAATACTTCAAGAATAACGGGCGATCAACGCATCCGGTAACATTGCCGGGATCTGATGATCATGCAGATACTGCAGGATAGATTTGTAGGCTTCCAGCCATCCGGGATGTGCATGCTCGAAGAAATAATTGTTATGCCAGAGGATGGATATGACAGCATTCTTTTGATGATCATCCAGGAAGGTGAGAATGGTATCTGACGCTGTCTTCGGGTCCTTCTGCTGATAATAACGCAGCGTGGTATCCATGACATGTAACGGCACCTCCAAAAATGCATAGGGACGTCTTGCGCTTAGATTGTACGGCTGATAGGGCAACCCGTATCCCGTTCTGAATCCGATCTCTTCCGGAAAGCCCATAGTGGCATCCATGTGAATACCGGCCTGCTCCATTGCATCATAGGTGCCGGGTAATTCCGTAACGAGATAATGGTTCCGGTTCACCGGTGTACCTGACGCGCCAAGTCTTTTCAGTTCAGAGGGAAAGGTATCACGCCCGGCACTTTTATGTAGTCCGTTCACCCAGCCGCGGTCCGCGACCTTCTGCTGCACCCGACGCACGCTTTTATTGTCGATATTGTAATCGGCATTATGGATCTTACGCGTGCCTTTACCGCTGTTCACCAGCCAGAAAAACACTGACCGCATGTCGTGTTCGTCCTCTATATCCATGATCTTATCCAGCAGCAACTGATCAGGCGTGCGCAGATAGTGGTTAAACACCAATTGCATAAGTGTGCCCAGCCTGCCCTTGCGCAACAACCATTTCGCATTCTGACGCAAAGCCCCATAGGCATGGTCAATGTCGTGTGACAGGAATACACTCGTACGATGCTCTACCGGTTGCACGCGTTCGCGCAGTCGCGGTGTCATTTCAAACAGTTGTTCAAAATACTCTGACACCAGATTTCGCTGCATACAGGAAAAATGATATTGCCAGCTTTGCTGATATGGGAACCGATCGTAGTTATCCGGGATATAGTCAGTATACTCCTGCAGCTGGGCAAGTATATAAAAGCAGGAACTGAGCAGATCAGGCTTGCCGCTGGCGGTCAGATGCAACGGCTCCTTCCTGAAATAGGCTTTGAAATGCCTGTCGCCACTCTGATAAATCTGCCGAAAAAAATGCGACACCTGAATATCGCCCATGCCATGCTCGGCAATGAGGATATCCTCATCGGCCTCAACCACGTGCATTTCAAATCCGAAGTGTCTGCCCATTACAGACATCACCCATGCATACTCTGCATGGAGCGGTGATTCTATTCGGCACTTGATGAGTGTTTGCATCGGATAAAATAAAAAACAGTTGTGATGCTCCTTATTGCAACATCACAACTGTATCCATTATGATCATGACGGTTTAAATATCAAATTTAATACCCTGTGCCAAAGGCAGAGCAGTAGAATAATTGATGGTATTGGTTTGACGGCGCATATAGGCTTTCCAGCTATCGCTGCCGCTCTCACGTCCGCCACCCGTCTCTTTCTCGCCACCGAATGCACCGCCGATCTCTGCACCGCTGGTGCCGATATTTACGTTGGCGATACCGCAATCACTGCCGGCCTGCGACAGGAAGTATTCGGTCTCATAGATATTGGTAGACATGATCGCACTGGACAGACCCTGCGGTACACCATTCTGCATATCCACGGCTTCTTCTATGGTGCGGTATTTCATCACATAGAGGATCGGCGCAAAGGT
>DAIMYJ010000002.1:0-60654 GCA_036734545.1 Chitinophagales bacterium | reverse complement strand
CGGGTAGTGGTGCAACGCTGTCCGGCCGTACCCACTGCGCCGAATATCGCTGCGCGGATGGCAATGTCCATATTGGCATGCTCGGAAATGATGATGGCGTTGTTGCCACCCAGTTCCTGTATCACGCGGCCGAGGCGCTCACCAACGATTCCGCCGATGCGCTTACCCACGCGCGTGCTGCCCGTTACTGATATCAGCGGAACGCGCTTATCCCTCGCCATTTCCTCACCGATCGCGCTGTGCGAAACCATCAGGCTGGAAACACCTTCCGGTACACCATTGGCCTTGAATACTTCTGAAACGATCTTTTGGGTTGCGATGGCGCTCAGCGGTACTTTTGAACTGGGCTTCCAGATGGTCACATCACCGCATACCCAAGCGAGGGCAGCATTCCAGCTCCACACCGCAACAGGGAAATTAAATGCGGAAATGACACCCACAATACCCAGCGGATGCCACTGCTCATACATACGATGCAGCGGACGCTCACTGTGCATGGTCAGGCCATACAGCTGACGGCTGAGGCCTACAGCGAAATCGCAGATATCGATCATCTCCTGCACTTCGCCCAATCCTTCCTGCAGGCTTTTGCCCATTTCATAGCTCACCAGTTTGCCGAGGTCCTGCTTGTGTTCGCGGAGTTTATCACCCAGCTGACGAACCACTTCTCCACGCTTGGGCGCCGGCCACATCCGCCATTCGCGGAATGCCTTTTCGGCGGTTTGCATGATCACTTCATATTCTTCACGAGAGGCGCTGGTACAGCCGGCGATCAGCGCACCGTCCACCGGACTGAAGCTTTCGATCCCGTTACCAGCTCCGGTGAGCCAGTTTACGCCGGTGCTCACACCGCTGTTATGTGACTGAATGCCAAGGGCTTTCAATTCTGCCGTAATGGCATTTCCCTGAACTAGAGTTTCCATTGATATTGATTTATTCCGCAAAGTTACCCAATTTCGGGTTGTGCTATCTGTACCTCCGGGTACCGATCTGAAGCCTTACATTTGTTCATCGCAAAACCTCTGAAACATGGCCAGGATAAGCGCTGTAGACCAATACATCCTCAACGCACAACCATTCGCGCAACCCATCCTTATACACATCCGTGAGCTCGTCCACAGCACCTGCCCGGAAGCCGAGGAAAAGATCAAATGGGGGATGCCGTTTTTCGACTATAAAGGCGATATGCTGTGCCATATGGCCGCCTTCAAAAAACACGCGGTGATGGGCTTCTGGAAGGCCCCGCTCATCAAGGACCCCATCCTGATGGCCAATGCGCAGTCTGAATCTGCCATGGGCCATTTGGGAAAGCTCACCTCTATCAAAGACCTCCCGAGTGATAAAAAGATACGGGGTTGGATAAAAGAAGCGATGCAGCTCAATGAGCAGGGTATCAAACTGCCCAAAGCACCGGCCGCCAAACCGGCACAACCGCTCAAACCGCATCCGTCTTTTACTCAGGCATTGAAAGCTGATGCGATCGCACTGGAAGTGTGGAATGCCTTCTCGGCCAGTCACAAAAAAGAATACATCACCTGGATCAACGAAGCCAAAACCGAACCCACCCGCAACCGCCGCATCTCAGAAAGCATACGCATGATCAGCGAAGGAAAGGGAAGGAATTGGAAGTATGCGAAGAAATGAGGGATGAGAGATGAGGAATGAGATATCCGGGATGAGAAACGCATCCGGATACCTATAGACATCACCACTCACCATTCACCATTCACCATTCACAACCCCAGTTTCCGCATCAATTCAAATACATTTCCGGTATTGAGATTGAGCATAAAGGATATCTTCTCTCCATAGGGCGCATCCACGGCAAACGCGTTGCTGAGGTCTGCACTCATGACGAGCGGGAAGTAGACGGCAAAAATATCCAGCGGCAGAGTGACCATCACGCCGGCATCATACTGGAAGGATTCTGTCAAACCGGGCGCATCCAAATATCCCAGATCGGCAAACAACTGCACCAGTGGCACTTTGGGGATAGCGAACTGCAGGTTTGCAGCCGTGAGGTAATTCCCTGATGTAAATGCGGAACCGAAAGCCGGTACTTTGAAAAATCCATACTGCATGGCCATCTGTCTCCCCACAAAACCTTCACCGGTATTCCTTCCCAGATAGATATGATCATACATCGGATCATACTGTCCGTTTGGTCCCGCCAGTGAATAATACCAGCGGTCATCACCGGGTGCATCGGTCAGGAATGCTCCCGCGAACAAACGCACCGAAACGCCTTTATCCATACGCGGATAATGCAGCTTCGTCTGGTAGGTCAGCGATGCGCGAGCAAAATCTTCTCCGGCTGTCACTACTGCATCCAGCTTGTGCGGGAATAAAGTATGTCGGCGTGTAAGCACATACCGGCCTTCAAATGCCATATGGTCATCCGCTAGTGTTTCAACAAGATCACCGGTTTGATCAAATACCAGCAACTGATCATCTTCCTGCACATAAACACTGCGCAAAATGATACGCTGTGTCAATTGTTTACGCAGTTGCTTTTGATGCAGATCCAATTCCAGTTGTGTCTGCAACTTGAGGAACTGCGGATGATAGACCACAGACTCTTCGTTGAGCGGACTGATGGTAAACTGATCGAATGTATAGCGCGAAATGCTTTCTGATAAACGGATACGATCAAACAAGCCGTTATCGGGATACAGGTTGAATCCTACACTCCCCTGCCCTACCAGTTCGCCGGAATAAATACTATACATGGGTGCTACAACGTAATCAAGCATCGGCGTGGGCAGCGTGGAATTCCAAAAACCCAGACCCAGCATCCAGCGATCATTATTATTCCATCCAACCAGTGGTGCAAATCCGATGGTCGTGCGTGTAGGGTCATCCGCTCCAACGCCAAACATTTTCAACTGCAGGGGTTCTACGGTCTTGAACAAACCGGATGTGCGGATGGTGTTGTTCTCGCGATTGGTCTCCGGCACATACTTGCGATGATCGAGCTGCACATGCGTAACATCCCAACCGCTTGTGATGTTGAGATATATGGTCTGACTGCCGGTGAATCCGCGATACCAGTCGGTACGCAGCACAGAATCTCCTTTCAGCAAGGCAATGGAAAAAGGTGCGGCGATCGGTGAATTATTGGTCACGGTGACCGCCATCGCCGTTTTTCCTTTTTGCAGATTATGCACTTTGTAATCCGGACCGCGGTCATCTGTCAACAATTGATCAAAGAACCAGGCAAATGATTCGCCGGTCTCCTGTTCAAACAAATTCTGCAGATCATCGGGGTAAGGATGTTTGAATTGATATTCCCGATAATACTTGCGCATGATGCGGTCAAATTCTTCTTTGCCGAGCACATCCTCCAGATACCGGAAATAATAGGCCGTTTGCATATACACCACGAGTCCATAATTGATCTGTGTGTATTCGGTGGCATGCACATCCACCGGTTGAAATTTATTTTGACACTGCATCACCTGGTTGAATTGCCAGATGGTCTGATCCACAGAGGAAGTATCGCCGCCGAAAAATGCGACAGCCTGCGGAGGGATGCCCAATACATTTTCTCTCACATAGTAGGTAGACATGTATCGGTTCTCGTAAAAGGAATTGATCCCTTCATCCATCCAGGCGTGTTCACGCTCGTTGCTGCCGAGTATGCCATAGAACCAGTTGTGGCCTACTTCGTGGGTGATCACATTATCCAATCCTTCGGCATCCATGCCGCCGGCGATCACCGTGATAGTCGGATATTCCATACCACCGGCGCCTTCCACTTCAAGCGTTCCGTCAACAGCCTGCGCGGTATTCCATGGATATTCTCCCACGTTGTCGGAATAAAAAGCCACTGCCCTGCCCACATAATCAGCTGCCTTGATCCATTCTTTGCCATACTTATCCGGGAAATAGGCATAAGTCGTGATCACGCGTTCAGATTCCGCCAGTGTAACACTGCTTCTTATCACATTGAATCGTTTATCGGCGAACCAGGCAAAATCATGTGCATCCTTTAATACATATTCCAGTGTCTTGGTAGCGGATGAAGAGGGCGGAAATTCCATGTTCGGCTCGCTGAAATCCTTGGTCATAGTAACGGCAGACAAACTATCCAGCCACGTCACTTCCGATTGGGTGAGCAGGTCACCGCTCGCACCTACCACATAATTCTTCGGTACGGTGATATACACATGGAAATTACCGAACTCGCTGTAAAATTCTCCCTGATCAAGATAGGGTATCGGATGCCATCCTTTGCTGTCATATACTGCCGGCTTAGGATACCATTGCGTGATCTGATATTGCTGACCAACATGCCCCAGTCGGCTGAAGCAATACGGCAGCTGCACATGGAAGGTGGATTTGATATTGATGGTTTGTCCCGGTTGCAGCGGTTGGTTCAGGGTGAGCCGGGCGATGTCCGGATTTTCTGCATCATACGTGAGTGTTACCGATTCGCCGTTCACCTTAAAATTGAGGTTATCGATATAGCCCCGCTCCTCATCCGTGGCGAAACGGAAGCGCGTGCTCCGCTGCTCCAGCTTCTGGCGGGCGAAGGCGGTAGAATTATCCTTATAGGCGTTCGGCCACAGGTGTATCCAGATCTCCGACAGCACGTCGGGGGAGTTGTTGGTGTAGCGAATGGCTAAACTGCCGTCCAGTGCATGTTTGACGTCGTCCAGGACCACATTGATCTCGTAATCCACATGTTGTTGCCAATAACCTGTTTGCTGGGCATAGGCAGAATGATGTAACTTGAGCAAAACAAGCAGGCTGAGGAGAGGCAGGAATCGTTTCATGCAGTCTATTTTAGGGTAAAGATAAGGGTAAGGTGTTTGCCCTATATATGTAGGAAAACGTTAATTTGTTACAAAACTGTCCGATTTTTGGCCCCCCGGAACCTAATTAGCACCAAAAACATTGATTTGTTTACATGGAGTACGAGCACAACGACTACAATGGAGCAGATATCGCGGCGCTGATCGAACAGTTTGAGCGGTATCTGCAGACCAACGAATATTTTTATGCGGATGAGGAAGGGCTGGAGATGCTGCTCGAGTATTACGAGAACCGCAACCTCCCGGAGCGCGAGGAGGCCGTTATTGACCTTGCCTTGCAGCAAAACCCTTTCAGCACCGACTTTCTGGTGCGCAAGGCCGAGTTCCTGCTGACCCGCAAACGATATAAAGAGGCTCTGGAATCACTGGATAAAGCACAGATGTTCGACAGCCGCGAGGTAGACATTTACCTCATTCGTTCCGACATCTACGTAGAACAAAACCGCATCGAGGAGGCCGAAGCTGTATTGCAGGAGGCATTGGCGATCGCCGACAATTCGGACAAAGACTCTATCTATGCCGAACTCAGCGACATCTATGAGATCCAGGAGCAGTTCGGCAAGGCCTTTGAAGCACTGGCCAAGGCGCTGAAATACAACCCATCCAGTGAAGAGGCCCTGCACAAGCTGGCGCATATCGTAGATATGACCGACCGCTATGACGAAAGTGTGGCCCTGCACACCGAGATCATCGACAAAGACCCTTACGCCTGGCTTGCCTGGTATAACCTGGGCAGAGCATATGTTGGGCTGGGGCTCTATGAGAAGGCGATGGAAGCCTTTGAATACGTAATGGCCATTGAGGAGATGTTCGACCTCGTATACCGGGATGCCGCCGACATATACTATCGCATGGAGCAATTCGAAAAGGCCATTGCCATGTTCGAAACAGCCCATGAGAAGTCCATCGGGTATGAAGACTACAGTTTCCGCATAGGTTTGTGTTATGAGCGTCTCAGCAACTACCGTTCGGCGCGCTTCCACTACCGCAAGGCCGCCCGTCAGGATCCTTACATGCATGAGGCCTTCTTCCGCATCGGGGAAACCTACCGCATGGAGGAACGACTTGACCCTGCCCTGGTGAACTATAAAAAAGCGCTTCATCTGGATGAGACCAATGAGGATTACATCTGCACGATCATCAGCATCTACAAAATGCTGGATCGCGAGGAGGAAGTGCTGGAACACATGTATATGCTGGTGCAGGCAAGGCCCGACATCCTCAACTACTGGCTCGATTACCTGATCTACCTGTTCGAGGTGCAGCAGTATGAGAAAGCCGTAGAGGTGTCGGATGCTGCGATACGTCGCTGTGGTCATTACGCTGAATTCTACTACCTGCAAAGTGTGGCATCTGCTGCGCTGGGGGATATGCGGAGTGCACTGATCCTGCTTGAACATGCCCTCAGTCTCGACTATGCCCGTCATACCATCCTGTATGAAGCCAGTCAGGAGATCGCGATGTTACCGGCCTTCCAAAAGATCATCCATCAGTTCGGCTCGAACTGATATCTGCATCTGAGCCGTAATAGCGGTAAAAACTGCCTGTATTTGCGTATTTTTGCGGCGTTTACCATTTGAATAGTATCAATGAACTTTACATTGAATCAACTCCCTGAACGCTCCGCGAAGCCCAGGAAAGAAGGTCTTACCATGGTGATGGACAAAGGCCTGAGTGTTCGGGAAGCAGAAGATATGCTTTCCGTTTCCGAACCCTATATCGATCTGATCAAGCTTGGATTCGGTACCGCATTCGTAACTCCACACATCGAAAAAAAGATCGCTGTTTATAAGCAGGCCGGCATACCGTGCTACTTTGGTGGAACACTGTTCGAAGCATTTCTGGTGCGCGGACAGTTCGACGACTATCTCCGGCTGCTCGATACCTATAAGATGGAATATGCCGAGGTGAGTGATGGCTCCATCGACCTTGAGCATGATGAGAAGTGTGCCTATATCAGCCGACTTTCCAAACACGTGACCGTGTTGAGTGAGGTGGGCTCCAAAGATGAGAACAAGATCCTCGCTCCTTACAAGTGGATCGAGCTCATGCAGAAAGAGATCGAGGCAGGCAGCTACAAAGTGATCGCCGAAGCACGCGAAAGCGGCACCGTAGGCATCTATCACAGCAAAGGCGAAGTGCGCAGCGACCTCATCGATGAGATCCTAACCAAGGTACCCCAGGAGAAGATCATCTGGGAAGCGCCGCTCAAAGGTCAGCAGGTCTATTTCATCAAGCTGCTGGGCTCTAATGTGAACCTGGGTAATATTCCGCCAAACGAAGTGATCCCGCTGGAAACCCTGCGATTAGGTTTGCGTGGCGACACCTTCCATCACTTCCTGAAATAATTCCGGAGGATGGATCTTATTCATTCGTTCATCGATACTTTCCTGCACCTGGATCAATATCTGGCTGCATGGATAGACCAGTATCAAAATTGGATCTACCTGATCCTATTCGCCATCATTTTCATTGAAACCGGTATCGTGATTTGGCCATGGCTGCCCGGCGACTCCCTTTTGTTCGCTGCCGGCACCTTCTGCGCGATCGGTGCACTGAATATCTGGTTCCTTATTCCATTGCTGTTCGTCGCCGCCGTGCTGGGTGATGCCAGTAATTATTTTATTGGCAAGTACTTTGGCGAACATGCACTTAAACTGAAGTTCAGGGGTAAACCGATCCTAAAAAAAGAACACCTGGACAAGACCCATGCTTTTTATGAGAAGTATGGCGCCAAAACCATTGTATTGGCTCGCTTCGTGCCTATTGTGCGCACCATCGCCCCCTTTGTGGCAGGTATGGGCACCATGACCTATAAAAAATTCTTCAGTTATAATGTTATCGGTGCGGTCTTATGGATTCCTTCCATCACCGTGCTGGGATTTGTATTCGGACAAAATCCGTTTGTCAAAGAGAACTTCGAGACCGTGGTACTCGCCATCATCCTGATCTCAGTGCTGCCGATCTTCATCGAGATGTACCGCTCCCGCAAAAGTAAAAACGCTGCGCAGTCATGAGAAAATTCGGGCTGATCGGTTATCCGCTGAGTCACTCCTTCTCGGAAAAATATTTTGCACAAAAATTTGAGCGCGAAGGCATCACCGGTTGCAGTTACGAATTGTTCCCGCTGGAGAATATCGAAGATGTCAGATTGCTGTTCGAGGTGCAGAAGGATCTGCGCGGACTCAATGTGACCATTCCCTACAAAGAATCCGTTATCGAATATCTCGACGGTCTGGATCCTATTGCCCAGAAGATCGGTGCAGTGAATTGTATTCGCATCGACGAGATCCAGCGTATCGGATTCAATACGGATCATGCCGGTTTTCGCGATGCGCTGAAGCCACTGCTGCTGCGTCAGCACACCCGGGCGCTGGTACTGGGAACAGGAGGTGCTTCCAAGGCCGTATTGTATGCCCTGCAGGAATTAGGTATAGCTGCCACTATCGTTTCACGTACTGCCGGCAAATACGCCATCAGTTATGCGGATATAACAGCCGAAATGATGCGTGCACATACACTGATCATCAACACTACACCGCTGGGCATGCATCCGCATATAGAAGATTTTCCGCCGCTGCCTTACGAACATATTTCCCCCGATCACCTGCTTTTCGACCTGATCTACAATCCCGCCGAAACGGTCTTTATGCAAAAAGGACGTGCACAGGGTGCGAAGGTGTCCAATGGATATGCCATGCTGCAACTGCAGGCTGAATATGCCTGGGACATCTGGAATGAAATGGAAGAAGATTCAGAGGAAGGTCAAACCGGAGTCGCAGAATAACAACCGGTATCAGCGCTTACTTTCATCGTTGAAATAACAACGAATATTGTTCACCTTACGCTTGAATTCCATGTGATAGGTAAAGGTGAGCATGCCGCCAAAAATATAACTGTCATTATTCGATGGGTCTCCCTTCAGTGTTTCCGGAGCTCCCCAAAGCGGACTGTCAACCGGCGGAGGCAATACGGCAGGGTTTGACAATGCAGCAGCCATCGCTGCTGTTTCCAGATCATAATGCAGATAATAATAATCCGGGTTAGGATAGTATGAACTTACGTCATCGATATAATCCGTGGTTGTGAAACGGGCGGCCATTTCAAATCCCATTACCCAGTTATTATAGGTCAGCACCCTGAATCCGGCACCAACCGGAAAGCAAACGGCAATACGTGAATACTTTTTACGATCAGGATATTCAGGTAAACCCTGTCCCTCCGTACCCAGCGGCTGCAGATCCACCCATTCGCCATTGTATTGTGCCTGCGGATTAAAATAAAATCCGCCCACGCCACCATAGATATAAGGCGTCCAGCGCTTCTTCCGCATCCCGGTAAATCGATTCGCACTCAATTCGATCATACCGGACACTTCCACAATGGGAGTGCGCATGCTGGCGTTACGCCAATTGCGCCACTCATTCTGGGTCAGTGCATCATTGGCGCGCAGCATACTGGCATACGCGTTGAAACGGAAAGCGGTTCTGGGAATGATCTCCTGTCTGAAAACAATTCCGAGGGCCGGACGGGTAACTTCCGGATCGATATCCCAAAAGAAGGGTCGGCCGATATCGTTGGAACCACCCAGATCCCCCAAAAAGCTGGAAAAGCCCAGATTAGCCCCAAATTCACGCGAGAGCGTTATGGGCTGTGCTTGTGTGTGTGTGGTGAGCAACAGCAACACAAGGCCTGTCGAACAAACTGTCGTCAATACCTTTTTGAGCATGTGGTCGCAATTCAGCTAGGGGACTACGAAAATCATAATTTTTTTAACAAAATCAAAATTACCGGCGTCCCCGGATAGAATTTACATTAGGTTAATTCTCAGGTACTTTGGGTGTAAAACGCTTTTACCGCCCCGGCTATTGCCTCCACCTGGGTTTCGGTGAGGTCGTGGAACAGGGGTAAACGGAGCAGACAGGCCTCAAAACGGTCACTATTGGGCAGTTCACGCCCGTCATGCTGCAGGTGAAAGTAATCTGAGCGATGCAGCGATCTGTAATGGGATACGGCCATAATACCCCGTTTGTCAAGGAAGGACCTCAGCCCTTCCCTATCCTTCTCCGACCTGCACACCAGCGCCATGAGGTGATAATTATGGTCTCCGTGCCCATCGGCCGGCAGGAGGTCATACCACCCTTTCCGCTCTCCTTCCGACAGCAAGGCGGCATAAAGCTCCCAGAGCCCCCGCCTATGCAATTGGATCGACATGATCTGCTCAGCCTGGGCAAGCAGGTAGGCCGCATTGAGTTCTGAAGGTAAAAATGAGGATCCGAGTTCCTTCCAGCCGTAGTGCTGAACCTCTCCCCGGGCCATCGCCACCCGGTCAGTGCCTTTCTCCCAGATCACTTCTGCGCGTTGTAAAAACCGCTCATCATTGACGGCGAGCATACCCCCCTCTCCGCAGTGCAGATTTTTGGTCTCATGGAACGAAAAGGCGGCGAGGTGCCCGATGGTGCCTACCGGAATTCCGCGATATCGTGCACCCAGCGCGGCAGCAGCATCCTCCACGATGAACAATCGATGCCGGATACTGAGATCCAGAATCGCTCCCATATCAGCTGTATGGCCGCCATAATGCACTACAACGATCACCTTGGTCTTATCAGTGATCAGATCCTCGAGCTTCGAGGTATCCATGTTCGGATGATCGGGCAGGGAATCGGCAAACACGAGCTTTGCTCCGCGGAGGGCGAAAGCATTGGCCGTGGATACATGCGTGTATGCGGGCAGGATCACTTCATCACCTGTCTGTATCTGCAGGAGCAGGGCGGCCATCTCCAGGGCCGCAGTGGCGCTGTGCGTGAGCAATACCTGCGGAAAGCCGAAGTGTTGTTCAAAGTATTGATGACATTGCGCCGTGAACATACCATTGCCGGACAAATGACCTGCTTCAATGGCCGCCTGAATATATTCCAGTTCACGGCCAACCATCGATGGCCTGTTAAATGGTATCATGCAGCAGTCTCTTCTGTTATTTCGCTTACCTGAAAATTGTCGCTTCTACTCACATAAAAGTAGTATAAAAACGATTGAGAGATCAATATCCGCAAAGCGAGGGCTCCGGCCCGACGTATATCATAAGCCGAACTGCCGGCATGCCGCCTCGCGTGTTCCACGGGCACATGCACAGCGCGCCGGGCATAGCGACGCACGTTCAGGGGAAAGAAAAAAAATTTTCCGGAACGGTCATCCAACATAGCCCTGATCACCGCCCGGCGATACAATCCGAAGTTGGCCACTGAACCGTCCATAGGAATACGTGTAAGGCGCGAGAGGAGTCGATAAAAAAGATGAGACAGCGTTCGTTGCCATGCCGTGTCATACTGTTTGATGCGTCGCGCAAAAACCGCATCTACATCTTCCTTTAGGGCATCTAAAAATGCCGGAATGGCCTCGGGCGGGTCCTGCAGGTCGCAATCCATCACCACAACCAATGTGCCCGTTGCATGCATCAGGCCTGCCCGTATAGCGGAGTGCTGACCGTAGTTTCTGTCCAGTCGGATACCTTTTACCTGCGGATGCGCTTGTGCGAGTGAACGAATGACCTCCCAGCCGGTATCGGTGCTGCCATCATCTACCAACAGGATCTCGCAGTGTATCCGCCGCAACGATACAGCATCCAATATCCGGCTCACCAGAACAGGCAGGTTGGCTGCGCTCTGGTATACCGGACTTACCACCGATAATTGCGGTGCGGCTGCCATAAGGTGGTCAGGCCTTTGCCGTAGGCCCGAAATTCATGGGAATACCGCCAAACCCTTCGTTGTCGTGAATATCACCATGGGCCGATTCATACTTGTTGATATTATCCGCCAATGCGCGTAACAATCGCTTGGCATGCTGTGGTGTCATCAGGATGCGGCTCTTGACCTTAGCCTTGGGCACGCCGGGCATTACCCGAATGAAATCGATCACGATCTCGGCGCTGCTGTGGGTGATGATCGCCAGATTGGAATAAATACCTTCCGCTATTTCCTCGGTCAACTCAATATTTAATTGGTTCTTGTCTTTCTGTTCGCTCATAAGACATTGTTTTTTGTAAAAGTACCCGAATTTACCAGCAATTCGAAATATTGCCCGAACTTCGTATCACCTAGCACATGAAAGCCGGTAGCACACATGTTTTCCTTCTGTGCCTGATGGCCATCCTGACCTTTAGCGGATGCAAACAACAGGATGCCGCACCGGCTGCTCCACCGGAAACCAACGGCGATCCGGTGATGGTCGAGGTGATGGATACCCTCTATGTAGACTCCGCGCAGATCGCCGCTTTCCTTGCACAATATCCCCTGTTAAATTATCATGCGGAGGAAATGTATACCTTCTATCGGGCACGGACATATCGCGCTGCCTGGTTTAACACCTACGGTATCATAGAACAAGCCGGACATTTCATTGAACAACTGGAACATTTTGATGAGGAAGGTCTGCGGGATTCCGTATTGTATTATTCTGCCCTGCGCAAACAATATACGGCCATCGCAGAACCCGGATTCACCTATGCCGGCCAAACCGAACTATTACGCGAAGTAGAACTGCTGCTTACAGCCGAATTTTTCGTGTACGCACAAAAGGTATGGTATGGCCTGAGTGAAAAGACCACACGTTCGCTGGATTGGTATATCAAGAGAAAAACGGTTCCTTCCGTTTCGATCCTCGACTCCATACTCAGCGGTGCCAGCACGGACTTTACCCGGTTGGAACCACAATATCAGCAGTATGCGCTGTTAAAAGCAGCACTAAAAAAATACCGTACGCTGGAGCATGCAGCGTGGGATTCCCTGTATCTGCCGGAAGGTGCGCGTTCCATCAAGCCCGGCGAATCGTATCCCGTTATCCGTGAGATCAAGAACCGATTGGTGCTGCTTGGTGACCTGATACAGGCCGACAGCACCGAGCTCTATGACAGCGTTACCATGATCGGTGTGCAATTATTTCAGGACCGGCATGGCCTTACCGCTGATGGCGTGATGGGGGAAAAATTCTTCCGTGAGATCAATTGTTCTCCGGCTACCAGAGCCCGACAGATCGCCATCAATATGGAGCGATGCCGATGGCTGCCGCAGGTGCCTCAAGGTGAATATATCATGGTGAATATCCCAGAATACACCATGCGCATCTATGCAGCCGATACACTGGCCTGGAAAATGCGTGTGGTAGTGGGTAAAGCTTCTACCGGCACGACCATTTTCAACGACGAACTGGAATACATCGTATTCAGTCCGTACTGGATACCGCCGGCGAGCATTTTAAATAATGAGATACTACCTGCGCTGAAAAAGGATGCCGGCTATTTGCAAAAAGAAAATATGGAAGCGTTCAATCCCGCAACCGGGAAAACGATAGATGTTTCGAAGGTCGACTGGAACAAACTCACCACCATGCCTTACACACTGCGTCAGCGACCGGGCGGCGGGTGTGCGCTCGGGTGGGTGAAATTCCTTTTCCCGAATGAACACAGTATTTATTTCCATGATACCCCATCACGCGAATTATTTCAACGCGAAGCGCGCGGCTTTAGCCACGGGTGCATACGCCTCGAAAAGCCCAAAGAACTTGCCTACTACCTGCTGCGCAATAACTCTACCTATACCCGAGAGATCATCGATTCATTGTATTACTCAGGAAAAGAAACCTTTGTCCGGCTGCAGGAAAAAATACCCGTATTCATCGTGTATTTCACTGCACGTGTAGATGAAGACGGCAGTCTGCACTTCAGCAGGGATATTTATGGGCATGATGCAAAACTCGAAAAGACCCTGTACGAAAATTGAACGGTTCATAGTGAACTGTTGATCGGGCGCCCACCCGGAAATTCGACCCGGAATTAAATGCACAAAAAAAAAGAGGTTGCTTTTGGCAACCTCTTTCAATATGGTGAACAGTAATTATTCCTGTTCTTCTGTGGCTTTGCGTTTCTTCGCCGCATTCAGCTCTTCCAGTTCCTCTTTGTTGCCAACGATCATTCCGAGGAAGTCGCGCTGACCGGTACCGGCAGGGATCTGGTGACCAACGATCACGTTCTCCTTGAGGCCCATGAGGTAATCTGTTTTTGCAGAGATGGACGCCGTGCTGAGCACCTTGGTGGTTTCCTGGAATGACGCAGCAGAGATCCAGCTTTGTGTTCCCAGTGAAGCCCTGGTGATACCCAACAGGAGCGGAGTGGCCGTGGCAGGAACTGCATCGCGGAATTCCACCGGCTTCTTGTCGGCGCGTTTCAGTGATGAATTCTCTTCACGCAACTGACGCAGCGTAAGGATCTGACCGGCTTTGTATCGCACGGAATCACCGGCATCGGTAACCACCTTCTTATCGAAGATCCTGTCGTTCTCTTCGAGGAAGTCGAGTTTATCTACAGAAGAGTCTTCAAGGAATCGAGTATCACCCGGATCAGTGATGGTCATCTTACGCATCATCTGGCGAACGATCACCTCGATGTGCTTATCGTTGATCTTCACACCCTGGAGGCGATACACTTCCTGGATCTCATTCACGATATACTCCTGAACGGCATACGGTCCTTTAATGGCGAGGATATCGGAAGGTGTAATGGCACCGTCAGACAGCGGCATACCGGCATACACGTAGTCGTTCTCCTGCACCAGGATCTGCTTGGACAGCGGCACAAGATACTTACGCTTCTCACCTTCACGGCTTTCGATCTCGATCTCGCGGTTACCGCGCTTGATCTTGCCAAAGCTTACCACACCGTCGATCTCGGCAACAACAGCCGGGTTCGAAGGATTACGGGCCTCGAACAATTCCGTTACGCGCGGCAGACCACCCGTGATGTCGCGCACTTTACCAAGTGCACGCGGGATCTTGGCGATGGTTTGACCGGATTTCACTTCTTCACCTTCTTCTACCACAATGTGTGAGCCCACCGGAAGGTTATAGCTCTTCACTTCTGCACCTTTCTTATCCTTGATGATCAGTGTCGGGATCTTTGTTTTATCGCGTGATTCAGAGATCACTTTTTCACGGTGACCGGTCTGCTCATCGCTTTCTTCACGATAGGTGATACCTTCGATGATATGCTCGTATCCGACAAATCCGGCGAATTCGGAAATGATCACGGCGTTGAACGGATCCCATGAGCAGATCACATCGCCCTTCTTCAGTTCATCGCCTTCGTGGATGGCGAGGATTGAACCGTAAGGCACGTTATTGCTGATGAGCATTTTGCCGGTCTTCGTATCGATGATCTTCACTTCACCGGTACGACCGATCACTACACGGATCTTCTTGCCTTCTTCGTTCTTCGTCTCTACGAAACGCAGACCGTCGAATTCGATCTTACCGTCGAACTTGGCCACCAGTTTCGACTCGGTGTCGATACTTCCGGCCACACCACCCACGTGGAAGGTACGGAGGGTAAGCTGCGTTCCCGGTTCACCGATCGACTGTGCCGCGATGATACCTACTGCATCACCCTTTTGCGCCACACGGTTGTTGGCAAGGTTGGTACCGTAGCATTTCACGCACACACCCTTCTTGCTTTCGCAAGTGAGCACGGAACGGATCTCCACTTGTTCAATCGCTGTTTCGTCGATACGGGCAGCTACGCGATCTGAGATGAGTTCGCCGGCAGACACGATCAATTCATCCGTTAACGGATCATATACATTATGCAGACTGGTGCGGCCAATGATACGCTCGCTCAGCGGTTCAACGATATCCTCGTTGTCCTTGAGCGCTGCGATGGCAATACCGCGCAGAGTTCCGCAATCTTCTTCAGTGATCACCACATCCTGGGCAACGTCAACCAAACGACGGGTCAGGTAACCGGCATCAGCCGTTTTAAGGGCTGTATCGGCGAGACCCTTACGGGCACCGTGTGTGGAGATGAAGTATTCCAATACGCTCAAACCGGATTTCAGGTTGGAGAGGATCGGGTTCTCGATGATACCACCTTCTCCGGAAGCACCGGATTTACGCGGCTTGGCCATCAGACCACGCATCGCACCCAGCTGACGGATCTGCTCCTTCGAACCACGGGCACCGGAATCCAGCATCATGAACACGGAGTTGAATCCTTTCTTGTCGCTGGTCAACCTGTTGATCAGGTCGCCGGTAAGACGCGTATTCAGTCGAGACCAGATATCGATGATCTGGTTATAACGTTCGTTCTGTGTGATCACACCATACATGTGGTTGGTCACCACTTCATCCACTTCTGCCTGCGCTGCGGCAACCAGATCGGCTTTGTTGTCTACCTCTACAAGATCAGAAATATTGAATGACAAACCACCGCGGAATGCTGAGCGGAAACCAATGTCCTTGATGTCATCCAGGAATCGCGCGGTGCGGGGAACATCCGTTCTGCGGATCACCTCACCGATTACTTTCGCGATCGCCTTTTTAGACAACAGGGCATTCACATAACCCACTTCTGCAGGCACTACTTCGTTGAACATGACACGACCTACAGTGGTTTCAACGAGCCTGTTAGCGATCTTATCGTCTTCCAGTACGTTTACTTTACACTTGATATAGGCGTGCAGGTCTACTTTACCTTCGTTGTAGGCGATGATCACCTCTTCTGCAGAGTAGAACACTTTGCCTTCACCTTTAACCGGATCATCGGCAGTGCTCTTCTTGCCCTTGGTGATATAATACAATCCCAACACCATGTCCTGTGAAGGAACGGTGATCGGATTACCATTCTGCGGGTTGAGGATGTTGTGTGCAGAAAGCATCAGCAACTGTGCCTCCAATATAGCGGCATTGCTCAGTGGCACGTGAACGGCCATCTGGTCACCGTCGAAGTCGGCGTTGAACGCAGAACATACCAACGGGTGCAGCTGTATCGCTTTACCTTCGATCAGTTTCGGCTGGAAGGCCTGGATAGAAAGACGGTGCAGTGTTGGTGCACGGTTCAGCATGACCGGGTGTCCTTTCAGGATGTTCTCCAGAATATCCCAGATCACCGGTTCTTTGCGGTCAACCAGTTTCTTCGCAGATTTTACCGTCTTAACAATACCCCTTTCGATCAGCTTGCGAATGATGAACGGCTTGAACAATTCAGCGGCCATATCCTTCGGCAAACCACACTCATGCAATTTCAATTCGGGACCTACAACGATCACAGAACGACCGGAGTAATCCACACGCTTACCCAACAGGTTCTGACGGAAACGGCCCTGCTTACCTTTCAGCACATCGCTGAGGGATTTCAGTGCACGTCCGCCTTCCGCTTTCACGGCGTTGGATTTACGTGAGTTGTCGAACAGTGAGTCAACGGCTTCCTGGAGCATGCGCTTTTCGTTGCGCAGGATCACCTCAGGTGCTTTGATCTCGATGAGACGCTTCAGACGGTTGTTGCGGATGATCACACGACGATAGAGGTCGTTCAGATCGGAGCTCGCAAAGCGACCGCCATCCAGCGGCACCAGCGGGCGCAGTTCCGGCGGTATCACCGGCAGGTACTGCACGATCATCCATTCAGGACGGTTCTCATAGCGGCCGGATGCTTCGCGGAACATTTCCACCACACTCAAACGCTTCAGCGCTTCCGCCTTACGTTGCTGTGATGTTTCTGTTCCTGCAGCATGACGCAGTGCAGCGCTGAGGTCGTCCAGTTGTATCCTCGACAACATGGTGAACAGCGCAGGCGCACCCATGTCGGCGATGAATTTATTCGGATCGGTATCATCCAACATCTGGTTTTCGCGCGGAAGCGCTTCCAGAATATCGAGATACTCTTCTTCGGTGATGAGGTCATGCTCCTTGTAGCTCTTCAGCTCACCATTGATCATCACGCCTTCTGTCAGCGGTCCGGGCTGGATCACGCAGTAGCGCTCATAATAAATGATGGACTCGAGCTTCTTGGAACTCAAACCGAGCAGATAACCGATCTTGTTCGGCAATGATTTGAAGTACCAGATATGCACCACGGGCACCACCAGTTTGATGTGGCCCATGCGCTCACGGCGTACTTTCTTTTCGGTCACTTCAACACCGCAGCGGTCACACACGATGCCTTTGTAACGAATGCGCTTGTATTTACCGCAATAACATTCATAGTCCTTGATGGGACCAAAAATGCGCTCGCAGAACAAACCATCGCGTTCAGGCTTATAGGTGCGGTAGTTGATCGTTTCCGGCTTCAGGATTTCACCATAGGAACGCTCGAGAATGGAATCCGGAGACGCCAGTCCGATCGTGATCTTGGTGAAATCTGATTTGATCTTGATATCCTTTTTAAAAGGCATATGCTGATGATGTTTTTACTATGAAACTGAATTATTCAAACTTCAGGTCAAGCGCAAGACCGCGCAATTCATGCACGAGTACGTTAAAGGACTCGGGTATCTGCGGTGTAGGCAGATTCTCGCCTTTCACGATCGCCTCATACGTCTTGGCACGTCCGATGATATCATCTGATTTCACCGTCAGTAATTCCTGCAGGATATTGGATGCACCATATGCTTCGAGTGCCCAAACCTCCATTTCACCAAAACGCTGACCACCGAACTGTGCCTTACCACCCAGCGGCTGCTGTGTGATGAGCGAGTATGGTCCGATAGAACGTGCGTGCATCTTATCATCCACCATGTGGTTCAGCTTGATCATATAGATCACACCAACCGTGGCTTTCTGATGGAAGCGGTCACCGGTCTCACCGTCGAACAGATACGTTGATCCCAGTTTCGGCAGTTCTGCCTTGGCGATCTGCTCGTCGATCTCGGCCAGGGTAGCGCCGTCGAAGATCGGGGTGGCAAACTTCACACCCAGCTTCTGACCGGCCCAGCCCAATACGGTCTCATAGATCTGACCGAGGTTCATACGGGAAGGTACACCCAGCGGATTCAGTACGATATCCACCGGCGTTCCGTCCTCGAGGAACGGCATGTCTTCCTGACGCACGATACGGGCAACGATACCTTTGTTACCATGGCGACCGGCAAGCTTATCACCCACGCGCAGTTTACGCTTGTTGGCGATGAATACTTTTGCCAGCTTCAATACGCCGGTAGGTAATTCATCACCTACACTGATATTGAATTTCTCGCGCTTGTAACGGCCCAGTTCCTCGTTCACCTTGATACCATAGTTGTGCAGCATCATGCGCACGGTATCATCGGTTTCTGCTTCACCGGTCCAGTTATACGGATCCACATTGGTATAATTGATACCTTCCAGCACCTTGTTGGTGAACTTGGTTTTGGAGGGCACCATTTCTTCTTTATAGAGCGACTTGATACCGGGTGTCTTTTTGTCTTTGAGCACCACGGACAGTTTGTCGATCAGGATCGTGCGCAGTTCATCCAGTGCGCGCGCGTGTTCTTTCTCGAGTTTCTCAAGAGCGATCTTTTCGCGGGCCTTGGCATTCTTATCTTTCTTGGCGCGGGCAAACAATTTCTTGTCGATCACCGTACCTTCGATCGATGGCGGCACTTTCAATGAAGCATCCTTCACGTCGCCTGCTTTGTCGCCGAAGATGGCGCGCAGCAGTTTCTCTTCCGGTGTAGGATCTGTTTCACCTTTCGGGGTGATCTTACCGATCAGGATATCACCTTCTTTCACGTGAGCACCCAGACGGATGATACCGTTGGCATCAAGGTCTTTGGTTGCTTCTTCAGAAACGTTCGGGATATCTGAGGTCAGTTCTTCCTCACCGAGCTTGGTATCGCGCACTTCCAGTTCAAACTCTTCGATCTGGATGGAAGTGAAAATGTCTTCCTGCACTACGCGTTCGCTGATCACGATGGCATCCTCGAAGTTGTACCCTTTCCATGGCATGAAAGCCACTTTCAGGTTGGTTCCGAGTGCGAGTTCACCGCCCTGGGTTCCGTAACCTTCGCACAATACCTGTCCTTCAGCAACACGCTGTCCTTTCACCACGATCGGCTTCAGGTTGATACAGGTGCTCTGGTTGGTCTTCTTGAATTTGCGGAGCTTATATACTTTGCGGCTGTCCTCAAAGCTCACCAGCTGATCGTTCTCATTGCGGTCGTAGCGGATGATGATCTCGTTGGCATCAACGTATTCCACCACACCGTTTCCTTCTGCGTTGATGAGCATCTTGGAGTCGGAAGCCACTTTCTCTTCCAGACCGGTACCTACCACAGGCGACTGCGGACGCAGCAGCGGCACAGCCTGACGTTGCATGTTAGAGCCCATGAGCGCACGGTTCGCATCATCGTGTTCGAGGAACGGAATGAGTGATGCGGAAACACCTACGATCTGGTTCGGAGCAACGTCCATGTATTCCACCTGCTCAGGTTCGAATTCCATGAATTCGCCCTGCTGGCGGCCTTTGATCTTGGTTTGTAAGAATTTGCCTTTTTCGTCGAGCGGCACATTGGACTGGGCGATCACATAACGGTCTTCCTCATCGGCGTTCAGGTAGGTGATCTCGCCTTTCACTTCCACTTTTCCATTCTCCACGCGGCGGTATGGCGTTTCGATGAAGCCCATCTTATTGATCTTCGCGTGTACACAGAGTGTAGAGATCAGACCGATGTTCGGACCTTCCGGTGTCTCGATGGTACACAAACGGCCGTAGTGGCTGTAGTGTACGTCGCGCACCTCGAAGCCGGCGCGTTCGCGGCTCAGACCGCCGGGACCCAATGCGGAGATACGACGCTTGTGCGTGATCTCTGCGAGCGGATTCACCTGGTCGAGGAACTGGCTCAGCTGACTGGTTCCGAAGAAGGAATTGATCACTGAAGACAGTGTTCTTGCGTTGATCAGTTCGATCGGAGTGAACACCTCATTATCGCGCACGTTCATACGCTCGCGGATGGTTCTGGCCATACGGGCAAGACCCACACCGAACTGCGCGTACAATTGTTCGCCCACCGTGCGCACACGGCGGTTGCTGAGGTGATCGATATCATCGATCTCGGCTTTGTTGTTAGACAGTTCCACCAGGTAGCGGATGATCGAAATGATATCCTCTTTCGTCAATACCTTGGTATCGATCGGAATATGGTGGTGGCCGAGTTTCTGATTGATCTTATAACGGCCAACTTCTCCGAGGTCATAGCGCTTATCGGAGAAGAAGAGTTTTTCAATGATACCGCGTGCAGTCTCATCATCCGGCGGTTCTGCACCACGCAGCTGGCGATAGATATGCTGAACGGCTTCCAGTTCTGAGTTGGAAACATCCTTCTGCAGGGTATTGAGGATGATGCCGTAGTCTACGGTCACATCATCGCGGGTAAGGATCACTTTGGGCGCACCGGTCTCGATGATGAGGCTGATATTATCATCGGTCAGTACGGTATCGCGTTCCAGGATCACTTCATTCCGTTCGATGGAAACCACTTCACCGGTATCCTCATCCACGAAATCCTCGCGCCAGGTCTTGAGTACGCGGGCAGCGAGTTTCCTGCCAATATGCTTGCGCAGGGTTTTGTCATCGGCCTTCACTTCTTCAGCGAGTCCGAAGAGTTCGAGGATGTCTTTATCGGTATCGTATCCGATGGCACGGAGTAATGTGGTCACCGGGAATTTCTTCTTCCGGTCGATGTACGCGTACATCACATTATTGATATCCGTGGCAAATTCCATCCATGCGCCTTTGAAGGGGATCACACGGGCGGAGTAGATCTTCGTGCCATTCGGGTGAATGGACTGACCGAAGAACACACCGGGAGAGCGGTGTAACTGGGATACGACGATACGTTCAGCACCATTGATGATGAACGTTCCCTTCGGTGTCATATAAGGGATATTACCCAAAAACACGTCCTGCACGATAGTTTGGAAGTCGATGTGCTCCTCATCGTTACAAGACAGGCGCAGCTTTGCCTTCAGCGGTACGCTGTAGGTAAGGCCGCGTTCCATACATTCCTCCATGGAATAGCGCGGAGGATCCACGAAATAATCGAGGAACTCCAATACGAAGATGTTACGCGCATCCGTAATGGGGAAGTTCTCGGTGAACACACGGTACAGGCCTTCTGAGGTCCTGTTCTCGGGTGTTGTCTCGAGTTGGAAAAAGTCTTTGAAGGATTTTACCTGTATATCTAACAGGTCCGGGTATGTATCTGCTTTTTTGGTCTTTCCGAAGTTGATTCGTTCTGGTCTCCTAATGGTTGCAGTAGATTTAGGCATACGCTTTCAAAGCTTTATTGCATTAAAATAATAAACAGGCTATCCGCCGTACGGCGGATTAGCCTTGTATTTTACCCACGCCGTACGGCGGGAGGAAGTAACTGCCGGGCAGAGATCACTTGATCTCTACTTCAGCACCTGCTTCCTGAAGTTGCTTAGCAATATCTTCAGCAGTTGCTTTATCTACTCCTTCCTTCACAGGTTTCGGAGCGCCATCAACGAGATCCTTAGCTTCTTTCAGACCAAGGCCGGTGAGGTCTTTTACTACTTTAACCACTGACAGTTTAGCAGCGCCTGCATTCTTGAGGATCACATCGAAAGATGTTTTCTCAGCAGCAGCATCAGCACCTGCTCCGGCGCCACCACCGGCAGCTGCCATCATTACGGGTGCAGCAGCAGCGGGTTCGATACCGTACTCGTCTTTCAGGATCTTTGCCAGTTCATTAACTTCTTTTACAGACAAGCTAACCAACTTTTCAGCGAATTCTTTTAATTCAGCCATTGCTTTGAGTTTTTATTGATTTAGAAAATTGTTGTTAAATAAATGTGATGATTATTGTTCTTCTTTTTCACCCAGTGTCTTAACGATACCGGCCAGTTTGCGCTCACCCGACAACAGGGCAGAGATAACATTCTTGGCAGGTGTCTGGAGCATACCGATGATCTCACCCACAAGCTCTTCCTTGCTCTTGAGGCTGATGAGTGCATCGAGGCTGTTATCGCCAACGAATACATCAGCACCCACATAAGCACCTTTCAGCAGCGGTTTTCCTTTATCGTTGTCCTTGCGGAACTTCTTGATCACCTTGGCAGGCTGATTGGAAGATTCGCTGAACATCACGGAAGTTTCGCCGTGCAGCAGGGTGTACAGGCCTTCATATTTATCTCCGTGCGCTTCAAAGGCCTTGCGCAGCAGGGTGTTCTTCACTACCTGGAAACGGATACCGTTCTCGAAGCAGAGGCGGCGCAATTTATTGATGTCCTCAACGGTCATGGCAGAGGCATCAGTGAGGTAAAAGTTGTCGTATTTCGACACTGTATCCTTCAATTCCTCGATGGCAGCCGTTTTTTGTTCCTTGTTCATCTTATAGCGATTTCGATGATTACTTAATGAATGTCAATTACACTTTTCGGATCGATCGCGATACCGGGGCTCATAGTGCTGGCCATGGTAATGCTTTTGAAGTAAGCGCCTTTAGCAGACGACGGCTTCAGTTTAGCAAGTGCGCGGATCAGCTCTTCGCTGTTCTCTGCGATCTGATCGGTGTTGAAGGAGATGCGGCCGATAGAAGAATGGATGATACCATACTTGTCTACCTTGAAGGCAACCTTACCTTTTTTCACTTCGGTGATGGCATCGCCCACCTCATTGGTTACCGTACCCACTTTCGGGTTCGGCATGAGGTTGCGGGGACCCAGGACACGTCCGAGTTTCGCGATCTTAGGCATCACAGACGGGGTAGCGATCACCACATCCATGTCGATCCAACCGTTGGAGATCTTGTCGATGAACTCATCCAGACCCACATAATCTGCACCTGCCTTCCTGGCCTCTTCTTCCTTGTCGGGAGTACAGAGTACCAGCACCTTCTTATCTCGTCCGGTGCCGTGCGGCAAAGCGGTAGTACCACGGATCGCCTGATCGGCTTTACGCGGGTCGATACCGAGACGCACATGGAGGTCAACAGATGCATTGAACTTGCAGGTCGTTGATTTCTTAACAAGTTCAGCAGCTTCCCTCAACGTATAAAGTTTGTTGGAGTCAACTAATGCCTGAACCTTCTTTCTGTTCTTTGTCAGTTTCACGTGTTAACGATTTTTAGTTGACTGAAATTAATTGTTAGACCAGGGTGCCTGACCGGTTACGGTGATACCCAGACTGCGGGCAGTACCGGCAACCATTTTCATGGCACTTTCGATGGTGAAGCAATTCAGGTCAGGCATCTTTTCCTGCGCGATGGCCTTTACCTGATCCCAGGTAATGGAGCCCACCTTGTTGCGGTTGGGTTCAGCCGAACCTTTTTGTTTCTTGGAAGCCTCCAGGATGAGGATGGCAGCCGGTGGTGTTTTAATGATGAAGTCGAACGACTTATCCTTATACACCGTGATCACCACCGGGAGTACTTTACCCATTTTATCCTGGGTGCGGGCATTGAATGCCTTGCAGAATTCCATGATGTTGATACCCTTGGAACCCAGTGCAGGACCGATAGGAGGTGCCGGGTTAGCCTGGCCGCCCTTTACCTGCAGCTTCACGTACGTTTGAATTTCTTTTGCCATATCAGTTTACTTTTTCCACCTGGGCGAAGTTGAGCTCCACCGGTGTCTTTCTACCGAATATTTTTACGATTACTTTGATTTTCTTCTTGTCTTCATGCACCTCATCCACGTTGCCGAGGAATTCGTTGAACGGACCATCGATGATCTTCACGGTTTCGCCGATGATGAACGGTTCGTTCATGGCAACGCCTTCTTCGCTCATTTCATCCATCTTACCCAGGATCCTGTTCACCTCATTGCGGCGCAGTGCTACCGGGTTCTCTTTGCCCAGGAAATCGATCACGTTGGTGATGCCGGTGATGATCTGGTTCATCTCCGGGGTCATCTTACCTTCCGTAGCCTCGATCAGGATATAGCCGGGCAGTGAGTTCTTTTCATGGATCACTTTTTTCCCGTTCTTGATCTTGTATACCTTTTCAGTAGGCACGAGTACCTGTGAAATGATATGCTCCCAGCCATGACGCTTCACATGCTGCTCTACGTACTCGCGCAACTTGCGTTCTTTGCCGCTGATCACGCGTAATACATACCATTTTTTTTCATCTGCCATCGGTCGAGCGTGGGGTTGAATTAGAATAAACCATAGAACAGGTCAAGCAATTCCTTGGAAGACAGGTCCATAATGAAAACCACTACGGAAATGATCAGGAACGCTACGAGCACCAACTGGGTGCTGGACTGCAATTCCGGCCATGTAGGCCAGCTTACCTTATACCGCAGTTCCTGGTATGCTTCGCTGAAAAATGCTCTGATCTTATTCATATCGTTTGCTTGATGCACGGGTGGAGAGGCTCGAACTCCCAGCCTGCGGTTTTGGAGACCGCCACTCTACCAATTGAGCTACACCCGTTTGGGAAAAAGGGATCCGTTCATCACGGATCCCTGTCTGTTCGTTTTGATTATTTCAAAATTTCAGTTACCTGACCGGCACCTACCGTACGACCACCTTCACGGATAGCGAAGCGGAGGTTTTTCTCCATCGCGATCGGATAGATCAGTTTTACGGTCATGGTGATGTTGTCACCGGGCATAACCATTTCTACACCTTCCGGCAGAGTGATCTCACCGGTAACGTCAGTGGGACGGAAATAGAACTGCGGACGGTACTTGTTGAAGAACGGGGTATGACGACCACCTTCTTCTTTCTTCAGTACGTAAACCTCGCACTTGAATTCAGTGTGCGGAGTTACGGAACCCGGCTTACAGATAACCATACCGCGCTTGATCTGGTCTTTTTCCACACCGCGAAGCAGCAGACCTGCGTTGTCGCCGGCCTCACCGCGATCGAGGAGTTTACGGAACATTTCCACACCTGTAACGGTAGATTTCAGTGATTCAGCGGTCAAACCGATGATATCAACGGCATCGCCTGTGTTGATGATACCGCGCTCGATACGGCCGGTAGCAACGGTACCACGTCCGGTGATAGAGAATACGTCTTCAACCGGCATCAGGAACGGCTGGTCAACCAGTCGCGGAGGAATCGGAATGTCGTTATCCACGGCTGCCATCAGATCCATGATCGCCTGCTTACCACCAGCGTCACCTTCCAGTGCCTTCAGTGCAGATCCTTTGATGATAGAAATGGTATCACCGGGGAAGCTGTAGAAGCTCAACAGGTCACGCACTTCCATCTCAACGAGGTCGAGCAGTTCAGGATCGTCAACCAGGTCAACTTTGTTCATGAACACCACGATGGCAGGAACACCTACCTGACGAGCAAGCAGGATGTGCTCGCGGGTCTGAGGCATCGGACCGTCGGTAGCAGCAACCACAAGGATCGCACCGTCCATCTGAGCAGCACCGGTAACCATGTTCTTCACATAGTCGGCGTGACCGGGACAGTCAACGTGGGCATAGTGACGGTTTTCCGTTTCGTATTCCACGTGAGCGGTGTTGATGGTGATACCCCTTTCTTTTTCTTCAGGAGCAGCATCGATCGAATCGTAGTCTTTCCGCTGGGCAAGACCCTTCTCAGAAAGAACATAGGTGATCGCAGAGGTAAGAGTGGTCTTACCGTGGTCCACGTGGCCGATCGTTCCGATGTTCACGTGGGGTTTAGAACGTACAAATGTTTCTTTTGCCATTTTTATTCAATTTAGAACTTAGTGTATTGTTGTGTTTAAATTGTTGCTTTTTATTGCCTTTTCTCCCGAAGGAACACCGGGCAGGTGTTTGGAGCCAATGACCAGGATCGAACTGGTGACCTCATCCTTACCATGGATGTGCTCTACCAACTGAGCTACATTGGCTGGTAACTAATTTGCATTTCGGTGGTGGAGCGGGAGACGAGACTCGAACCCGCGACATTCAGCTTGGAAGGCTGACGCTCTACCAACTGAGCTACTCCCGCTTAAATACAATACCGACTGAAAAACTTACGAAGACAGGTATGCTGATGGGCAGAATGCCCATGTAGCAATAGTGCTTTCGGCGTAGTTTCTCAGTTTCAAAGAACTGAAGGATAGTGGGAAGAGGTGGATTCGAACCACCGAAGTCGTAAGACAACAGATTTACAGTCTGCCCCATTTGGCCACTCTGGAATCTTCCCTCCGCCAAGAGCCAATGGACGGACTCGAACCGCCGACCGGCTGATTACAAATCAGCAGCTCTACCAACTGAGCTACATTGGCAAACAAAATCTCTTTCTGCTCAGCTGCGTGGTGCCGATTGGTGATCAGGGTGCTCGCCAGGACACATAAACCCTTGAGGATCATGGTCTCCGGAAGGAAAATTCCGGTTCGAGCTACATTAGCCTTTTACCAACTCTTGTTTCAAAGAAACGATCCGTATTCCCCACTTTCAGGAAAAACGCCCGCAAATATACGGAGTTTTTGCGGATATGTGCAAAAACTGGAAAAAAATGGAACGATTTTTTCTTGCCTACTACCCTTTCTCCTTGTCGCGAAGCTTCTTCACCTGCACCAAAGCGGCTTCCAGGGCTTCATCCAGCGCTTCCTCAAAGGTCGCACGTTGTGCCTTGGCCACTATGGTCTTACCGGGCTTCATCAACTTGATCTCCAATACCTTGGAATGATATCCACCGTGGTCGGCGTCTAATTTCATATACACCTGTGCCTCAGGAATACCGCCATCAAAGCGGCTCACCTTTTCCAAACTCGTCCGGATCAACTCCAGCAACTTCTGGTCGGCATCAAATCGGATGGATTGTATGGTCACTTCCATTTCTATTGCTTTGGGGTGGCGAAATTACATACTTAGCCCTTAGGATGGGAACGTTTATGTATCTTTTTTAGCTGCTCGATCGAATTGTGCGTATACACCTGCGTACTGGCCAAACTGGCATGGCCCAGCAATTCCTTGACCGCGTTCAGTTCTGCCCCGTTGTTGCTCAGGTGTGTGGCAAAGGTGTGTCGAAGAACGTGCGGACTGGTGCGGGTCAGTGTGGTCACCTTTTGCAGCACGCGGTGCACCACGGTATAGACCATGCGCGGATAAGCAGGCTTGCCCGCAGCGGTCACCAGGAACGCCGTTTCACCGCCATACAGCCGCTTTCTTTCGGCAATGTAGCGGTCTACCAGCGCGATCAGGCTCTCACTTACGGGAATGATGCGCTCCTTATTACCCTTACCCAGCACTTTTACCTGGCGGTTCGAGCGGTCAATCGACAGGTCGGTGAGCCCCAGCAGTTCGCCGCGCCGCATACCGGTGGCGTAGAGCACCTCTACGATCACGGAATCGCGCAACTGGACGAACCGCTGCTGCTCGGTCTCCACGGGATAGTCCTTCTCCACCAGCGAAAACAACTCCTGCATGCCGCTGCGTTCCACGAAAAGCGGGAGGTTCTTGGGGGTTTTAGGTGCGGTGATGCGGGTCATGGGATTCTTCCGTATCACTTTCTGCTGCATACAGAACCGGTAGTAGGTCTTCAGGGCGGAGATCTTTCTGTTCACGCTGCGTGCGGCCACACCGCTTTCCATCAGGGAAATGATCCACGCGCGCACCTGGCGGTGGTGTACGTCGGTCAGATCAGGATCGCCTTCTCCGTATTCGGCGCGTATGAACGCACCAAAGGCTTCCAGATCATTCCGGTACGCGTCGAGGGTATGCCTGCTGTAGCGACGCTCAAACTGTAAATAGGTATAAAAACTCTCCAGGTGCATATATATGCAACGAGCCTCAGGGCGAGGTCAGTGTACGCACCTTGAAAAGGTGTCGGATCAACCTTGGTTAGCCTCAGTTACAAAAGTCTGCTTGTAACGGGCTTTGATGATCTCCTGCCTGCGCTCGATAGAGGGCTTGGTAAAAGACTGGCGACGGCGCAATTCCTTAACAATACCGGCTTTCTCGAATTTCTTCTTGTAATTCTTCAGGGCCTTGTCAATAGATTCCGCTTCTCTGGCGTCAATGATGAGCATTCGTTCAATATTTGGGAGTGCAAAGATAATAGATACGTAGAATATTTCCAAACGGCATCAACGAAGGATCTCGCGGGCGATCACCAGTTTCTGGATCTCGGAGGTCCCTTCACCGATGGTGCAGAGTTTGGAGTCGCGGTAGAACTTCTCTACCGGGAAATCTTTGGTATAGCCGTAACCGCCAAAGATCTGAACAGCGTCTGTGGCTACTGCCACGCATACTTCAGAGGCGTAATACTTGGCTTTGGCAGAGGCTTCGGTCACCTTCTGACCTTTATTTTTCAGGTCTGCCGCCTTGAGGGTGAGCAGATCCGCAGCTTCGATGCGGGTGGCCATATCGGCCAGTTTAAAGGAAATGGCCTGGAACTGGGAGATCGGCTGACCGAACTGCTGACGTTCCTTGGCGTATTTCAGGGCAGCGCGGTAGGCTCCTTTGGCGATGCCGAGGCTGAGGGCGGCGATAGAGATACGGCCTCCGTCGAGGACCTTCATGGCCTGCTTGAAGCCCTCTCCCACTTCGCCTAAGCGCTGGGCATCGGAGATCCTGCAGTTATCGAAGATCACCTCTGTGGTCTCGCTGGCACGCATGCCGAGTTTATTTTCTTTCTTGCCTGCCGACATACCGGGGGTTCCGCGCTCCACCACAAAAGCAGTGCAGTTGTTGGAGGTGCGGGGAGCACCTGTGCGGGCGATCACCACCATTACGTTGCTGGATTTGCCGTGGGTGATCCAGCACTTGGCGCCGTTGAGCACCCATTCGTTGCCTTCAGGAGTGGCCACACATTGCATATTGCCTGCGTCTGAACCGGTGTTGGGCTCGGTAAGTCCCCACGCGCCGATCCATTCGCCGGAAGCGAGCAGCGGCAGGTATTTACGCTTCTGCTCCTCATTGCCGAACTGCAGGATATGACCGGTGCACAGGGAGTTATGCGCCGCCACCGAAAGTCCGATAGAGCCGCATACCGCAGCGATCTCTTCAATGATACGCATGTATTCCACGTAGCCGAGTCCGGAACCTCCGTAGGCTTCGGGCACCAGCACGCCCATGAATCCCATTTCCCCTGCTTTGTGCAGGACATCAGCAGGAAAATGCTGACTCTCATCCCACTCCATCACGTGCGGGCGAACATATTTTTCTGCAAATTCTCTTGCAGAGGCAACAATGATATCGAGGTCGTGAGAAATGGCAGATGACATGGAAAGGCTTTATTTAAGGAGCGTGCAAAGCTATCAATAGGTGGCTAATGATACAATAGTGTCGGAATAAGATTGTATTTTTTTAACACCGTGGAGGAAGGATAGTTCAACCACAAAGGCAAAGCCTGCCACATGTGCGCCCTGCATCAATATCAATTCTGCTGCCGCCTGAGCAGTACCTCCGGTCGCCAGCAGGTCATCGTGCACCAGCACACGCCAGCCGGGCTGGATATCGCGCGCATGGATCTCTACCGTGGAGCTGCCATACTCCAGGTCATAGGTATATTCCAGTGTTTCTCCGGGCAATTTTCCTTTTTTGCGAACAGGAATGAACGGAATCTGCAATTTATTCGCCAGGAGGAAACCGTACAGGAAACCGCGGCTTTCGATGGCCACGATCGCATCGGGTTTCAATTCCTGGACGCGCTGCAACAATGCATCACCGATGCGGTCGCTCAAACCCGGATCGGCGAGTAAGGGGGTGATATCCTTGAATACGATGCCTTCCTTGGGGAAATCAGCCACATCGCGAATGGCTTTTTTTATTTGTTGTTCAATGTTCATAGCCGCAGATAAGGTTTGAGTTTTTCCAACAAAGCGGGATACATACCCGGCACCTTGGCCACTTCCTGTACGGAGTAGTATTTACCTGTGGTGTTGCGATACCGGATGATCGCTCCCGCTAATTCGTCGGAAATATAGACATGCGCAGCCAAAGTTACGCTATCAGCGGTATTGAGATTGATTTTAATCACCGAATTTTTATCTGCCTGCATCCACGGTTCGGCCCGCTGAATGTGGGTGGCCTGGATACCGAAGACGGTATATAACTGTTCAGGACTATAAAATCCGCCGCACTGTGCACGGAATTTTTCGATGCGGATGATCTCGTTGGCATCGAAGCCCAAACGCGCCCAATCTTCAGCAGTGGCGGTATTCATGTCCACCACAGGACCTGTGTAATCGAAAGCAGCAGACACTGCCGATACAGCAGCCGGTGCAGCCTTTTCAAATACCATGTAGGGCATGAGCAACTCGAATACGTCGGGTGGAAATCCGTAGATCTTTTGCACGTCGGCTGCATCGCGAAATTTCCCGCCTTTGCTACGATACTTTTCCATCCGCGCAGCGACAAACCCGGGCACACCCATGCGCACCCACTCTTCCGTGGTCAGCGTATCGGGCATAAAAGGAGCGGGTGTGAACGGCGTGATGTATGCAGCATCTTTTTTATCCTGAGCGATCTGAGAAAATGCAGCGGACGTATTGATATCTGATGTGCGATGTTCGGAACTTGCCGAATCGGTATGCGCGGTATGTTCAGGCAGCAGAGCCAGCAGCTGTTGCAGTTGTGTATCGGGCACTGCGGTGCGGCGAGGTATGCATTCAGGCACTACAAATAGTGCGAGTATGCACACAAATACACCGAACGCTGTGCGCTGCTCGGCACGTGTAAAGTACAGGTATTTCTTGACTGTTTTTCGCATTTCGCATCCATCCTTCATCCCGATGCGAAAAACATAAGCTGTTCAGCGCTTACCGCGGCTGATCGTCGTTATCCTCATAGGAGTCAGGCTCCTGTCTGGGCGGTGTGGTGAGCACCTTCCAGAAAAAATATCCTGTGATCACGGTGACCAATCCCACCGTGATGAGCATCATTGTTAGTGCGATCGTACTCATGCTAACCTCCCTTCTTTTTTACGTTTACGATAAGCCACATATACCAGCCAGGCGACCGCAAAGAATACGGCGAGCAGCAGTAATCGGGCAATGTTCACATACACCAGTTTTTGTTGCAGTGCATCGGCGGTGGCATTATCACCAGCACTCCGCGCAGCATCGATCTGATCTTTTACACCGGCGTTCGATATTTGTTTGATGATGGATCCGTTATCGAGCGTCCATCCGTTCTGAAATGCATTCACCCAGTCGTTGCCTTCAGGGGTGATGAGCGCACCAAGGAATACGAACAGCAATAATACCGGCGTAACATATTTGATAATGAATTTATATACGTTGGGAACGCGGATATCACCACCTGCGTTGATCTCCTGCCATCCTTTGTCCATGCCGAATATCCAGGCGAATAAAATGGTCTCACCTAATGCGAACACTACAAGCGAAACGGTCCCTGCCCAATAATCATATTCATCGAACACACCCTGATTAAAGAAGAGCACGGTAGGCAGACCGAGGATGAGTACGATGGCACCGAAACTCCAGGCACCTTTTTCGCGACTCCATCCGAATTCATCCGTCATGAAGCCCATCCAGGGAGTTCCCATTGCGAGCGAGGAAGTGATCCCTGCGAAGAAGAGCAATCCGAACCAGAACACGCCGCAGATCACGGCCAGCACGGTGCCCCATTGTTCGAACAGGTAAGGCAGGGTACGGAAACCGAGGCCCAGACCACCGGTGCGGGTCATTTCCACTACTCTATCGATACCGAGATAGCCTACGCTGATGGGGATGATGATAGCTGCTCCGAGTACTACTTCCACGAATTCGTTCATCCATCCGGCACTCATGGCGTTCAGGGCGATGTCGTCCTTCTTTTTTACATAGGATGCGTAGCACTGAATGGAGCCCATACCCACCGACAACGTGAAGAATATTTGTCCTGCCGCCGCCAGCCAGACCTTGGGATTCCATATCGTAGAGAAATCAGGGGTCCAAAGGAAGTTGAGGCCTACTGCTCCGCCGTTGATGGCTCCATGCTCGCCGGAGTTCAGCGATACCGCCATAATGGCCAGGAACACACCGAACACGATCAACAACGGCATACCGATCTTGGCCACCTTCTCCACACCGCCGCTCAATCCTTTGGAGAGTATCCAGGTATTCAGCAATAAGCATATCACCCAAAATATCACCGGTGCCGGATTATCGGCGATCCATGCCGCCCAGTGCTGGTGGGCATCGCCGGCGTTCACATAATTATTGAAGTATCCGCTCACATACTCGGCCGACTGTCCACGGAAGGTACCTGATATCGAGTTCCACACATAATTCAGCGTCCAGGACTCCAGGTAGCAATAGTAGGCGGCCACGGCGAGGTTGGTGAAAATACCGAACACGCCGATGTATTTCCAGAATTTCCTTTTATCCATGGCATCCAGGATAAAGGGCGTGCTGTGGTGTCCGCGCACACCGCCGAAGCGGCCCGTAGCCCATTCGATCCACAGCAGGGGGATACCCATGAGGAGGAAGCACACCAGATAGGGAATTATGAATGCGCCACCACCGTTCTGGATGGCCTGCACGGGGAATCGGAGAAAGTTGCCCAAGCCCACGGCATTACCTGCCATGGCGAGGATAAGGCCTATTCTCGACCCCCAGGATTCCTGATTCTTTGACATATAGCTGAAATGGTTGTTCTGAAATTCGGAGCGCAAAATACAAATTTTATTTTCATGCCTGCATCGTTGCCCTGCTTACCCGTGCGCAAAGAAATACGGGTCTTATTTCGAAATCACGAGGGGGAAGGGTAACTTTGCACCCTCTTTTACCAAGCGTAGCACTTATTTGTATGGATATGATATTGTATTTGATCCCCGCCCTGGGACTTGTTGGATTAGCCTATATGTTATTCGTTGCCCTTTGGGTGAACAAGCATGATGCCGGCACTGACAAGATGCAGAGCATCGCCAAGAGCATCTCAGAAGGCGCCATGGCCTTTCTGAAAGCAGAGTATCGCATTCTGGCCATTTATGTGCTGATCACCGCCGGACTGCTGGCCTGGATGGCCTCCGGCTCTGATCGTTCCGACCCGCTGGTTGCAGTAGCCTTCATCATCGGTTCCGTGTTCTCCGGTCTGGCCGGTTTCATCGGCATGAAGATCGCCACCCGCGCCAACGTGCGCACCACCAACGCTGCCCGCACCAGCCTGAGCGAAGCCCTCAAGGTTTCCTTTGCCGGCGGCAGTGTAATGGGATTGGGTGTTGCCGGTCTCGCCGTATTCGGACTGGGTTCATTGTTCATCATCTTCTACACCATGTTCGTGAAGTCAGGAGATGTGAATGGCGAGGAGATGGAAGTAGCACTTGAAGTGCTCACCGGTTTCTCTTTGGGTGCAGAAAGTATTGCCCTCTTTGCCCGTGTGGGCGGAGGTATTTATACCAAGGCCGCCGATGTGGGCGCCGACCTCGTAGGTAAAGTGGAGGCCGGTATCCCGGAGGACGATCCGCGCAACCCTGCCACCATCGCCGACAACGTAGGTGATAACGTGGGTGACGTTGCCGGTATGGGTGCCGACCTCTTCGGTTCTTATGTAGCTACCGTTCTCGCCACCATGGTTTTGGGTCGTGAGATCGAATCTGCCGACTCTGTTGGTGGCCTGGCGCCGATCATCTTCCCCATGCTCGTGGCTTCGATCGGTCTGATCGCCAGTATCGTGGGCACCTGGTTCGTGCGTATCAAGGAAGACGGCAACGTGCAGCGCGCGCTGAACGTAGGCAACTGGATCTCCATCCTGCTCACTGCCATCGCTTCTATCTTCCTGGCCAACTGGATACTGCCCGCAGAAATGACCATGATCAAGACCGGCGAGATCATTACCCCATCAGGTGTGATCGCCAGTATCATCACCGGTCTTGTGGTAGGTACGCTGGTGAGCTTCTTCACAGAATTCTATACATCCATGGGCAAGCGTCCGGTGAATGCCATCGTTGAGCAAAGCAGCACCGGCCACGCCACCAATATCATCGGCGGTATCTATGTAGGTATGCAGTCGACCCTGCTCCCGACCATTTTCCTGGCCGTGGGTATCGTTATGGCATTTGTTTTTGCAGGTATCTACGGTGTGGCCATTGCGGCTGCCGGTATGATGGCCACTACGGCCATGCAGCTGGCCATTGATGCTTTTGGCCCGATAGCAGACAATGCCGGCGGTATCGCTGAAATGAGCCAGTTGCCGAAGGAAGTGCGTCACCGCACCGACATCCTCGATGCCGTGGGCAATACTACTGCCGCTACCGGTAAAGGTTTTGCCATCGCCTCTGCAGCCCTCACCTCATTGGCTCTGTTCGCAGCCTTCATGGGCACGGCAGGTTTGACT
This sequence comes from Chitinophagales bacterium, assembly GCA_036734545.1. Lineage (GTDB taxonomy): Bacteria > Bacteroidota > Bacteroidia > Chitinophagales > BACL12 > UBA7236. The sequence continues at coordinate 25,852 of DAIMYJ010000002.1, read as the reverse complement.
ACCATTGATATTTCTAAAGCACCGGTATTAGCCGGTCTGTTCATAGGCGGTATGATCCCCTTCCTGTTCAGCTCCATGGCGATCAAAGCCGTAGGTAAAGCAGCCAAGAGTATGGTGGAGGAAGTGCGCCGCCAGTTCCGCGAGATACCCGGTATCATGGAAGGAACAGGCAAGCCGGACTACGATCGCTGCGTAGCCATTTCCACACAGGCGGCTATCCGCCAGATGATCTTACCGGGCGCGCTGGCATTGCTTACGCCTGTGCTGGTGGGATTCGGACTGCGTGGTGTATTTGAGAACGCCTCCTCCGCAGAGATCCTGGGTGGTCTGCTGGCGGGTGTGACCGTGAGCGGTGTATTGCTGGCCATCTTCCAGAGTAATGCCGGCGGTGCCTGGGATAATGCCAAGAAATCATTTGAAAAGGGCGTTGACATCGACGGTGAAACGCACTACAAGGGCTCTGAGGCGCACAAGGCATCCGTAACAGGTGATACCGTTGGTGATCCGTTCAAGGATACCTCCGGCCCGAGTATGAACATCCTCATCAAGCTGATGAGTATCGTGAGTCTGATCATTGCCGCTTATCTCTGATCCCCAGGCTGATAAATATTGTTAAAGGCTGTCTTCAACGACAGCCTTTTTTCATTTTATGCCCAACCACCTGCAGGCCTTTTGCGTTATACCTTTCAGCGTATTGTAAGTTTTAACATTACGGTTACAGAAGTACGGCAAAAACAGCTTAACTTTAACTGTGTAATTTTGTTTACGCATAAATGGCATGAATGCATGAAAAAAATACTCCTCATTACCAGTATCATCACCGGTCTGGTGACCCTTGCGGAACCTGTATTGGCACAGGCCTCTGAAAAGTGGTATCTGCGCCGCACTCCGCCCGAACCGTGGACCTGGGCGCCGATCCTCAATACCAATATTGCGGAGATGGATGCCGTTTTCGGTGTGGGAGGCTGGAACTCCGGCTATTTCTCCACCGTGGATGCCAACGATGTGTTCGATGAGAACACTTGTTTTGTATTCATTGAAGGCGGCGATGATCACGCCATACCCATGGACGATTTCGTAACTGACAATATCGCCCTGATCGAAGCATGGGTGGCCGCCGGCGGCAACCTGTTCATGAATGCTGCTCCCAACTATGGCGGTGACATTGATGCGGGATTCGGCGGTGTTACGATCAACTACCCTGATTACACCAGTGATGTGGACGCGGCAGATCCTACCCATCCGATCTTCAACGGACCTTATACGCCTGTCGGCACAAGCTGGTCAGGTACCTATTTTGGTCATAGCACGATCATCGGACCCGGATTGACTGTATTGATCGAGGATGACTTCTCCGGTAAATCTGTAGCCTCCGAGCTTACCTGGGGTGCCGGCAAAGTGATCTTTGGCGGTATGACCGTAACCTCCTGGCATTCACCTGCTCCGAATAACGTTAACCTACGGAAGAACATCTTCGAATATTTGTCCAGCTATGTTTATCTGGATTTTACTTATCCGGATTCCATTTACTGTCAGTTTGAACCTGATCCCGCACCGGTATTTGCCGCAGATGCCGACACCGGTATTTTTATTGCAGACCTGCCGGGACTGGTCATCGACAGTATTACAGGTGTGATCGATCTGAGCGCTTCATTGCCGGGCACCTATGAAGTGACCAACTTCATGGCCGGTACTTCCTGTGCCAGCGGCTCCTCTTCCTTTACGATCACGATCGCAGGTACTCCTGTTGCCAATGCAGGACCGGATATGGGCGTGTGTGTCGGCGATAGCATTCAGCTGGATGGCAGCGGCGGTGACACCTACCAGTGGACGCCTCCTGTCTATCTCGATGATGCCACTTTAGAAGACCCGCTGGTGATGGCCCCACCCACCAATATGTTCTATCAACTGATCGCCTACAATGAATTTGGCTGTCCGGATACCGATGACGTAATGGTCACCCTGTTCCCCGACCCTATCATTGATGCAGGCGAAGATGTCATTCTCATGCTCGGCAGCGAAGTGGAATTGAATGCCAGCGGTGGTGTGTCCTATGTATGGTCACCGGCAGAAACACTGACCGACCCTAATATTTCCAACCCTTACGCATTCCCTGAAGATACGACCATGTATGTGGTGATCGGAACAGACGCCAATGGTTGTGTAGGCTCTGATACGATGTTTGTTTATGTGATCGAAGATTCTGATATCTGGTCGCCAACGGCCTTCACTCCGAACGACGACGGCCTCAACGATGTATACAAGCCCGGCTTTCTGGGTATCGGCGCCATCAGCGATTACAGCATCTACAACCGCTGGGGTAAACTCATCTTCTATTCCACCGATCCGATGATCGGCTGGGACGGCACCCTGGATGGCCAGGATCAGGAGATCGGCACTTATGTAGTGGTCATCAAAGGTGTAACTCAATTTGGTGAACCGGTAACGAAAACGACTACGCTCGCACTGTTGCGATAAATAATATTTCTATTACTTGAGATCGAAAGCCGCTTTGTATGAAGCGGCTTTTTTTTGTGTTCGTGTGTTTCCGCCGCGGCGGATGGGTGCGTAAGTGCGTGAATGTTTGAGTGCCTAGGTGCGTGGGTGCTCCGATTGATTAAATCTTTGTCTGACCTTTGGTCAGACCTGCAGCACAAACAAAGACTGCCTGCCCCGAAGTGTAAATTTTGTAGCGCAGCGGAAAAATTTTCTACTTCGGGATGGTGGGTTGAGGGTTGTGAGTTGTGAGTTGAAGGTTCAAGGTTGAGGAATAATATATTGCATTTGTCATTTGTCTCGATACTCGATACTTGATACTCGATACCAATATGCACGCAAGTGCATGAGTAATGAGTAATGAAGAATGAGGAATGAAAAATGAGATATCCAGATTTTGTCACGATACTTGATACCTGATACTCGATACCAATCTGCACGCAAGTGCAAGCAGAATCCTGATACTGCCATCAGATGCTGAGTATATGAACAATGAACCGGACAACAAAAAACATAATAAGACTTCGTGCAACCTTTGTGCCGTCGCGCCTTAGTGGCCGCGTTCATGTTACGCAAGCGATCTCACCAGGTTCATCACGACTGCCCGACAGAACAAACACACCTTAAGCGACCCGCCCCCTTGTGCAACCCTAGCGTCTTTGCGCCATCGTGGCTCCTGTCGCAATAAGAACTGATCATGCCATAAATAGGCTGCAGTCAAAGACAGAAGGTCATATCTCAAGATCCTGCAGGCATGATCAAGCAAGCAGGTGCTGCACCTGGACGAGGATATATTTGATTAGATACAGGAATAAAAAAAGCGCGGGATCGTTTGGACGATCCCGCGCTTTGGCATGCAAGAGGTGCACGAAGCACCCTGCTTATTATTAATGTTGAATGATCACACGTTTGTTTTCCATTCCTCCCTCATTGCGCAGGGTGATGGTATAAATACCCTGAGCGAGGCTGCGCGTGTCGATCGCATAGGATCCGCTCGGTGAAACGGTAATGCGCTCGGTCATGATGATCTCGCCAACTGCATTGGAGAGCACTACATCCACATCGCCGGTGATATCACCGAAGAATACGGTTACCATGGCATTGGCCGGGTTCGGGAAGATACCTGCGAACAGTGTATTTTCATCAACACCGGTTTGACCGGTCGTATCTTCAACAATATCTGCCCAGTCATAGAGGAACAGGTCATCCACAGCTGCCTCGATCAGGCTACCACCGCTGAATCCGGAAGGATCATCGGCGCGCACGCTGTCCTCAGCAATGAAAATGAATGCCACTTCATCCGTGATATCCACGTAGTCGGTAACACGCACGGTGTTTCTCCTCCAGCTGTTATCTTCTGTATGTGTGCGCTCAACGCGAACCCAGTCGGTACCATTGTCGGTAATGAACACTTCCCATACGTCGTTAGCGGGGTTAGCGCTGGTAGGTGAAGCATTGGAATAGCGACGGTAGTAAGTAAATACCGGGTCAGTATAATCTGTGAGGTCGAAGAACGGACTGCGAATGGTGGTCATACCGCCATCTACGTCGTTGGTTCCGGGGCCATCGAAAGCACCGGCATTTCCTGTGAATGCACACAGGTTACCCGGACCTTCAGTGTGGTCTTCACCGGTTTGCACTTCATAGCCGTTGGCATCCACTGAAGAGATCGGTGTGTTCACATCCCAGATACCTGTGGTGGCATCATCGGTTTCGAAGGGATCCACTTCCCAGCTGCCGAATTCGTTGTCAAAGTCTTCAAACTCGATCATTTCGAATCCTACCAGCGCAAAATAAGGCAGGTTGGGTTCTACGTCGAGGTCAGCTTTGAATGGCAGGGTAACAGAGCCACAGCCATTGGTATCACCCACCTTGAAATAATATTCAATGATGGTTCCCTGCGGTTGTGCAGGAAGTTCAACTTCATAGTCAGTGCCGGCCACTTCAACCATCGGTGTTTCAGTAAACGCACCGCCATCGGTTCTCCAAAGCATAACGGCATCACCTATATATTCCGGAAAATCCACATCCAGTTCTGCTTCGATCAGCACCGGTTCATCCACAGCCACAGGCTCAGCGAATTCAGTGTGCTCAAGGCCAACGTTACCCACCAGCGTAATACCGTGGATACAGAATCCGGCCGTGATCATATCATCGTTCGGGGTACCATCGGTAAGGTCGCCGTTATCATCATCAGCGATCAGTGCTTCCAGCAATACATCGCGATAAATTTCGCCTTCGCTGCCGTCGGGACCATCTACTGTGGCATTATGTGTTTCCATCCAGATATCGGTCATGGACACCAGGTCTCCGCCAAATTCCACATTCACATCCCACCATGCACCGGCGATGATCTCGCCATCGGCATGCACCTGACCAACGAGGTCTTCCGGATATACTTTAGGATCCATATCGTAACGGCGCACGTAGGTTCCGGCGCCGGTCAGGAATCCCTGACCCAGGATCGGGTTATTGGTAACCACTATACCCCAAATATCAGAGTACCCCTCATGCATGGCGCCATTGCCCATACCACCCGGGTCGCCCAGGCCTGCGTACAGGTCATAGTTGATACCATGGCCATATTCATGCATAACCACATCATTGAAAAGACCGGTAGAAGGACAGCCGCCACCAGCCTGATAGAAGTTGGTAGAAGATCCGTCATAAAATGCGTTGCATGAACCATCGTTGCGTTCAACGCGGATCAACTGATCGATATCCAGATCAGTGAAAGTCGGGAAATAGTCCTTCATCTTATCGTGCACCACATTCTGCCAGTAGTAGGTAGACACCTCTGAAGGCACAGATCCTGATTCATCATCGAATTGGATCAGGTTATCGCCCGGGAAAACAGTAATATCAATGCTCTCAATATTCGTAGCACCGGTTCCCTGACTTACACGCGCATATAAGCCGCGCAGGTCGATCGTTGCCGGTGTAGGAGTGGTAATGAAGTTCAGGGAGAGATATCCATTCTCATCAGTATAATAGAAATCACCATCGATCTCAACACGCAAATAAGGCAGTCCCCTGTTTACAGTTGCTACCAGCGGGTTATCGGTGATCTCAGCATCTATCTGCATATTGGCAGTCATCAGATACTCGCCACAGGCGTGTACCATATTTCGGCGATAGTATACAAATCCGGTGTTGGCATCAACAAGGCTGTAATAGTTGCCCGGGATATTATCGTATCCCATCGTGTGCACCTGCACCTCATAGACTAATTTGAACTCCAGGCCTGCGCTGCCGGGAATAGGCAAAATCTTGAGCGCCGGCATTACTTCAACATCTTCCACCGGAATGGTGAATCCGGCAGCAGCATAGGCTTCGATAGCGGCAGCAGAGATGGCAGGGGTGGTAGATACCGTGATGTTATCATACACATCCAGTCCGAACATCATCACTTCGCCGTTCTGGTTGATACGTACGGTAGCCTCTGACCACAGTACATCCAGACCATTGTGCTGCTGAATGAAGCTTACATAATCATATTTGTCTGAGCTTACCGATTTTACGGCTACCAGATCTTGTGTGCTGCTGATGAAATCCTTGCAGTAGGAGCTGAAGAAATTCAAGGCTTTTGCCTCCGGTGTGGCACCGGCCACGGCGATCGGCTTACCGAAAGCCCTGTGGGGTGTACCGGTCTCTTCCTTGAACTCTACCCACCAGTCGCCATGCAATTCCCGGAAATCAGCCCAGGCCTTGGTGTCGCGCAAGGTAGCCTGCAGTGCCTGGTTAGGCAGACGCTGCGTGTTCTGAATGAACGTTTTAGCATACGGATCCTTTGTGTATGCATTCTGCGCCTGAGCAGCAGTTAAGCATACCAATGCCGTGAGGAGTGTAAACACATGTTTCATAATCGATGTGAAAATTTATACGGTTTAAAGAGCAATTTTTAGATATACCTGTCCGGATGGGGAAACACTATTCAAAGATAAAGCATTGCACGTGGCCTAACAAACAACCCGGGACAGCCTTCTGTCATAACTTCAACATTTCTTACCCGCATCCGGTTCATTACAATTCGATCTGCAGGCCGTCGTATGCCAGTTCCACGTGCGGGGGCAGGTTCTGCGACACCTCGGCATGCCGGCCCATCTGATGGGAGATGTGGGTCAGATATGCCTTGCGCGGGCGGATCCGGTCGATCATGTCCAGGGCCTCGTCGAGGGAGAAGTGGGAGATGTGCCTTTCCCGACGTAATGCGTTGATTATCAACACATCCGTGCCGGCGATCTTCTCGAGCTCCTCGTCGGGGATGTGGTTGGCATCGGTGATATAGGTGAAATTGTTCACCCGAAAGCCAAACACCGACAAATGGTAGTGCTTCACTTCAATGGGGGTGAACCGCACCTCTTCTATATAAAAAGGCGTATTGGCGATATTGAACAGCCGCATCTCAGGCAGGCCGGGATACCCACCGTTCTCAAAAACGTAATGGTATTCCTTACGGATACTGTCTTCCACCTCTGCCGCGAGGTAGATGTCCATGGGCTTCCGCTGAAAATAGTTATAGGCGCGGATATCGTCGAGTCCGGCCGTATGGTCGCGATGCTGATGGGTAAAAACGATGGCATCGAGCCGGTGCACCCGCTCGCGCAGCATCTGCTGGCGAAAATCCGGGCCCGCATCGATCACAAAATACTTGCCGTGGGTATGGATCAGGATGGAAGTGCGCAGGCGTTTGTCGCGGGGGTCGTCACTCTGGCAAACCGGGCAGGTGCATCCGATCATCGGAATGCCTCCGGAAGTGCCTGAACCGAGAATGGTAACGATCAAACTTTAACGGTTTGCAATTGCAGTTCATGGAAGAACTCCCTGGAGTGTTCGCTCAGTTCCTCCTCAGTAATGTCGATCTTGCCCATGATCTCCAACAGGCTGTTGATGCGCGACTCGGTCTCATAATACCGGTTGATCACGATCACGCGCCTGCTCTCCAGCACACAATACCCGGCGATGAAGTTGCCCTTCTCATACCGTACAATGTAACCGGCTTCCTTCAGGAGGTCTTCGATCTTTTTCAGGGTGTTGGTTGTATATTTGAACATGAACCTTGTCGTTAGTTACTTTGTATCGCCAAAAATAAGGGCACCATACCGGTATTGAAAACCAAGTAATGCACACCCAATGAGGATAATTTTTTTTCTAGCCATTTTGTTCCACGCGGTCGCCATGCAGGCCCAGATCAACGCCGGGGATCCCAAGAACCGCACTTTCCGGGTGTTCGAAGGCGGTATAGTAGCCGGTGCCAACTTCACCCAGGTAGATGGCGACAACTACTACGGATTCAATAAGATAGGCCTCAACGCGGGTCCTATCGTGCACGTTAACCTCAATCCCACCTGGAGCATCAGCCTCGAACTGCTGTATAACCAAAAGGGCGCACGGTCTAAACCCGACCCGAATGTGCCTAACACCTATAAATTAGTGATGGACTACGCCGAAGTGCCCGTGCTCATCAACTACAACGATAAGAACCGCCTGCTGTTCCATGCCGGTTTAGCTTACGGCCGACTGGTGAACACCAAAGAGGAGATCAACGGCATCGACAACGATAACGAGGAGGCGATCTATTCCGATGAACTCAGTTATGTGCTCGGCGGCACCTTTCTGATCGGTGAGATGAAACATTTCGGCGTGAACTTCCGCTATCAGGGCTCTATCACCAGTGTGGGTGTATCCGCAAATCCGCAGGTAGCCGGACTGGTGAATCGCATGATCTCGCTGCGGGGTATTTATTATTTCTGATGCGTATTTTTTTAGGGGAGAAAAAGGCTTGCCACCTGTAAATGGTCAGCTGCCCTGCCGCGAACAGCATAGTGCCTGTTAGGAGCAGGTTATGTGTGGCTGAACATTCCGGTGGAGGGTAAGAGGCATTTTGCCCAAGCGGAATTCGCTGTCATCTCCGCAGGGTACAAAGAACCACATGCACTGCTGCAATTGCATGCACAGGATCATGAATTATCGGTAAAAAAAAGAGGCTGCTACATATGTAACAGCCTCTGCAAAAAATTGTATGGAGATCAATTCTGTTTCAGGAATCTGACTGTTTGCACCTGACCGTTCATCATCACTTTGGCGAAATACATGCCATTCGGCTGGCCGGTGATATCTACCAATACTTCGGTAGAGAAATTCTCTTCATGCAACCAGGCATCCACCACCTGACCAAGGCTGTTCAGGATAATGATATTGGCAGGCACCTTATCGGTGGGCAGGCTGATGTAGAATTCGCCTGTGCCGGGGTTTGGCGACACTTTGAGGGCGCCGAAATCCACGGGCTTTTCCATGCGGTAGCCATGTAATTCTGCGAGTGTATCCAGCCAGGGAACACAGTTCTCCCAGGTGGCGCTGTTCTTGGTGAACTGCTTACCCACTTCGCCGTAGTACATCACATCGAGGATATCGAGCGCATCTTTGCTATCCTGCTGATCGCTGAGGTGGTATCCGTCATCTTCATCGAAGGATAATTCGCAGATGTATTTTTTATCATCATACATGCGCTTTGCCTCGCCGTCACACCAGAAGTTGGGACCCCACAGGATATAAGGCGACTTCGGGTTTGCGCCTTTGTATTGCAGACGCGTGTCGGTCATATTGATCTGCGCTTCAACAGTCCATTTTACCGTCCAGCTGTTCTGGTAAGAGGTGGGCTCTGCGAGTGAATAATATTCCACGATATCGGTATCAGCATATCCGCCCCAGTGACGTGAACTGATATACATGATCTTGAGATTAGGGAAGAATTCTTTCGCTTTATTGATGAATTGGATATAAGACTCCATCATGGAAAGTGATTGATCCGGAAATACCGGTGGCGCCATAAGTCCTTTGGCGTTGAAATACATCCAGCCGATCTGCACCTGCTCCGGAGTGTAGCCGACATCATAGACATTCTGTATCAGTCCTTCCCAGTAATCTTCGAACAAACTGTCGGCAGTCGGATAGCTGATATCCTTACCGCCCACGCACAGGTTGATCGCATCCATACAGGGGTTCATGTCATATTTTTCTGAAGGCGTGCGCACGTGTTCCACGAACTTATTATAGATATGTCCGGGCACTGAAGGGCCAAAACCGGCCACGAGTACCACGCCATCACCAAAGTTCACGTTGCCGTCGCCATCCAGGGGTTTGATACCCTTGGCGATCGTTTTACCGCTTTTCAGGTGCGGACCGGTCAGGTCGTTAGTTCCACCGGGATACATACCGGCCTGATAGCCCATGTAGGTGCCGGTCTGGAGATCCAGGAAAGGCACCAGTCCGGTATTAGGAGCATCGCAATTACGCTGTGCGTTCAGCTCGCCGGTAAGCAGCATGAGGGCACCGGTTCCGGCGGCGAGGATGTGTTTTAATGACATAAATGTAATTTGTCTAAAATTTGAGCTTAGCAAAGATAGGTAATTCCCATTAGTGGGAGCCTCTCCTGTAGACGACGATCGGTGGAAAAAGGATGCTTTTCAGTCGAACAGGCGATAAGTTCCTGTCGGGGGCACCTTCCCGATGTGGCGGTAGGCCTTTTCAGTGGCTTCCCGGCCGCGCGGGGTCCGCTTGATGTAGCCCTCCTGAATAAGGAAAGGTTCGTACACCTCCTCGATGGTCCCGGCATCCTCTCCCACGGCGGTGGCTATGGTGGTGATGCCCACCGGGCCGCCGGCAAACTTGTCGATGATATCGGTCAGGATGCGGTTATCCATCTCATCGAGGCCGTGTTCATCCACGTTCAGGGCGGTCAGGCCGAACCGGGCGATCTCCACGTCGATCACCCCCTCCCCTTTCACCTGGGCAAAGTCGCGGATGCGTTTGAGCAGGTTGTTGGCGATACGCGGGGTTCCGCGGCTGCGGCGGGCGATCTCATAGGCCCCGTCACGGGTGATGCGGGTATGCAGGATGCCGGCCGAGCGGGTAACGATAGAGAGCAGGGTGTCGGCGGTATAGTATTCGATACGGCTGGTGATCCCGAACCGCGAGCGCAGGGGGGCGCTGAGCATACCGGAGCGGGTGGTGGCGCCAACCAGCGTGAACGGATTGAGGTTGATCTGGATCGAACGCGCATTGGGGCCTGACTCGATCATGATATCGATGCGAAAGTCCTCCATGGCCTGATACAGGTATTCCTCGACGACGGTGGACAGGCGGTGTATCTCATCAATGAACAGCACATCGCGCTCTTCGAGGCTGGTGAGCAGGCCGGCCAGATCCCCGGGCTTCTCCAGTACGGGGCCGCTGGTGATCTTCATGTTCACGCCCAGTTCATTGGCAATGATGTTCGACAGGGTGGTCTTTCCCAATCCCGGAGGACCATGCAGCAGCACATGATCGAGTGCTTCACCGCGATGCTTGGCTGCCGCGATGAACACTTTCAGGTTATCAATGATCCGTTCCTGTCCGCTGAATTCAAAAAAACCCTGCGGGCGCAACACTTTCTCCAACTCCTTATCGGAGCCGGACATAAAATCACCCGAGGGATCGAGATTGGGATTCTTCACAACGCTTCAAATATACTGTGTATGCTATATATTACACATACACCTATTTCCACATCATGGGGAGGAATTCCCCAATCAGGCAACTGCTACCTTTATGTCAATAATGGCCGAAACCCCCGATCCCCAAAGGATTCTGCTATTATCTGTAATTTTGGCAAGGATTTTTCACTAACACACCACAAATACCAAACGCGATGAAGAAGTTACTGTTTTTGTTTGCTCTTGCGCCGTTCATCATCTCCTGTAATCAGGACAAGCTGGATGCGCTGGAAAAAGAAAATGCCGATCTTAAGAATAAGAGTACGGAATATAGAGCCGGCTGGGATGCTGCCGTAAATGAGATCAGCTCCTACATGAGCATGATGAACGAGATCGATAACACCCTCATCGAGATCAAGAAGACCGAAGGGTTGATCGATGCCAGCATGCACGCTGAAGGCCGCTCCAAGGAGCAACAGCGCGATGATATCCTGGCCAATATCGCCACCCTCAACGAGTTGATCCAGAAGAACAAAGCCCTGGTGAACGAACTCGACAAGAAATACCGCGGCACCAATCTCAAGATCAAGGAACTGGATGAGAAGATCGCGCTGCTGAATGAACAACTCGCGCAGAAAGAAGCCGACCTGGCATCACTGAAGTCTGAGCTGGAAGCAGCAAAATTCCAGATCAGCAACCTGAATACTGAACTGGCGAGCGTGACCTCTGCAAAGCAACTGCTGGAAGAACAAAACACCGAGCAGGCCAAGGTGATCTCCGAACAAACGGATGAACTGAATACTGCCTATTATATTTCCGGCACCTACAAGGAATTGAAAGAACTGGGTATCGTTGATAAAGAAGGTGGCTTCATCGGCATCGGCGCCAATAAAGAACTGGTGGATAATTTCGATGCCAGCGCGTTCACACGAGTGGATATCCGCAAATTCAAAGAACTGCCGATCAACACCAAGAGTGCCAAGGTGATCACCACCCACTCTACTGATTCCTATACACTGGTGGAAGGAGACAAAACTATTGAGCAACTGATCATCGAGAATCCGAATGAATTCTGGAAGACCTCAAAATTTCTGGTTGTGCTGACAGATTAATACTTCCATATGGCTGTAATGGAAGTTATGATCTAAAGAACAGGGGTGCTTATGCACCCCTTTCTTTATTTTGGAGAATACCGTTCATTTAAATACTCTTATCCTGTTTGTTCCGAAAGAGGAAGAACAACGGAATGCCGAGGCCGATGAATCCGAGGCCGGTCAGGCTTTCCTGCGGCATTGTGACCAGTGTGTTCACCACCAGGGCGATACAAAACAACAGGAATATGATAGGTATCACCGGAAATCCGATCACAGGGGCGGTGATCTTCATCCGTTGCACGGAGCCGTCGTCCTGTACCACCGGTTTACCCTTATATTTCATATACAACAGACCTGCCGCTCCGCTTCCATAAGCAAGGAATGAGGCGAAGATGAGCATATTGGTCAGCTGGTCGAAAGTACCTGATATGACGAGCAGAATACTCCAGATCATTTGAAAGATCAGAGAGCGATGCGGTGTATGATATTTGGGGTGGGTCGCACCAAAAGAAGAGAAGAACAATCCCTTACCGGCCATGCGGTGATAGATACGCGGTGAAGCCATCAAACTCGCGTTAGCTGCGCCGAACGTACATACCATGATGAGCACCAGCACAAGCGTATATCCGAATCCCGGTATCAGGGTATGGGCCACCTCGGCGGCGGGAATACGCGAGCCGGCAGCATCGATCTCTATGAATGCCGATACAGGCAGAACATGGAGATAGACATAATTGATCAGCACATAGAGCAGCATCACCAATGCCGTTCCGCCGATGATGGCGATGGGAATATTTCTGCGGGGGTTTCTGATCTCACCGCCGATATAGGATACGTTTATCCATCCGTCGTAAGCCCAGAAAGCAGAGAGCATAGCGGTGAACATGGCAGACACCAGTCCCACACCCACGGGCACCACCGGTGTAACGGCATGATCGGCATCCGCTGCAACCGTGCCGTGCAGGAGCAACCCGGCCACTATGAGTATCAGGATACCGGCGATCTTGGCGGAGGAGAAAATGTTATTCACCAAACCACCCTTGCGCACACCGGTGTAATTGATCATGGTAAGCACGGCGATCGTGGCAACAGTCAGCAGTTTGACCCCGGAGTTTCTAAACGGATAGATCAAACCGAAAAGCTCCACATCCGACCATGCAGCGAGCGGATCACCGAGCGGGAACAGGTAGTTGACCGATTCGGCGAACACATAGGCGATGGAAGCGATACTGGCACTTTGGATTACCGTAAAGCATGCCCATCCGAACAGAAAAGAGAACAGCCGTCCATAAATGATGCGGAAATATTCGAATTGCCCGCCCCCCTCTTCGGTGAGGGATGCGAGTCCGGAATATGTGAACACCCCCAGCATGGAAACCACCCCTGCCAACACCCAGGCCAGCAGCACCAGATTGCTGTCCTGCAGCTGAGCACTCATAGGCGCCACCTTTTTGAACACCCCGCTGCCGATCATAGAGCTGATCACAAGCAGAATGGCCGTGTACAGCCCCAGGGCCCGGTCGAGTTGTGGTTTGCCGTTCACCCCGTAAGATTACCTGAAAAATTTTTCATACAGAAACGGTATCTGTGCGCAATCCACATTTATCAGCACGCTCTCGGGCGGTATCCGTATCTTTGCGCTTTCTTAGAAAATCATTTTGTATTATGAGCGGTCAAAAAATCACAATTCAAAACGGGGTACTGCATGTACCCGATGAACCCGTTATACCATTCATTGAAGGTGACGGCACCGGCCCGGATATCTGGGCAGCATCTGTGCGCGTGTTCGATGCAGCTGTGCAAAAAGCATACGGCGGCAAGCGCAGGATCCACTGGATGGAAGTATTGGCAGGAGAAAAATCATTCAATCAAACCGGCAACTGGCTTCCCGACGAAACCCTGGATGCGTTCCGTGAATATCTGGTAGGTATCAAAGGTCCGCTCACCACCCCGGTAGGTGGCGGTATCCGCTCCCTGAATGTGGCTCTGCGTCAGATCCTCGATCTGTATGTGTGCCTTCGTCCGGTGCGCTACTTCGATGGCGTGCCCTCACCGGTGAAAAGCCCTGAAAAGGTAGACATGGTGATCTTCCGTGAGAACACTGAAGACATCTATGCCGGTATTGACTGGACCGCAGGCAGCGATCTCGTAAATAAATTTCTGACCTGGCTGAAGCAGGAATCCCCCAAAGATTTCGAAAAGATCCGCTTTGGCAGCAAGGATAAGACCGACAGCTGGGAAGCCGCACTCCGCGATGTAGGTGTGCCGAACCGCGATGTGGATGTGCAGGTAGGTATCGGTATCAAGCCTGTAAGTTATTCCGGCTCTGAGCGACTGATCTATTCTGCTATTGATTATGCCGTTCAGAACAACCGCAAGAGTGTGACCATCGTGCACAAAGGCAACATCATGAAATTCACCGAGGGTGCATTCCGCGATTGGGGCTATCAGGTGGCACGCGAGTTCTTTGGTGCCGTTCCGCTGGATGGCGGCCCATGGCATATCATTCCGGAAGGCAAACCCGGTGCCGGTATCGTGATCAAAGACGCGATCGCCGATATTACGCTGCAGCAGGTGTTGACCCGTCCGGATGAATTTGATGTGATCGCCACCCTCAACCTGAATGGCGATTATCTGAGCGACGCACTCGCTGCACAGGTAGGCGGTATCGGTATCGCTCCCGGCGCAAATATCAACTACGTGAGCGGCCATGCCATTTTCGAAGCCACACACGGCACCGCACCGAAATATGCCAATCAGGATAAGGTGAACCCCGGTTCTGTTATCCTCAGCGGCTGCATGATGCTGGAATACATGGGCTGGAAAGAAGCCAGTGACCTGATCATCAAGGGTATCGAAAAGTCGATCGCCACCAAGCGTGTGACCTACGATTTCCACCGACTGATGGAAGGCGCCACCATGCTGAAGTGTTCCGAGTTTGGTGAGGAGATCATCGCCAATATGTGATCATCTAATAATGCTATATTTCATACAAAGGCTGCCTCAAAAGGGCGGCCTTTTTTAATTTGCTGATACCGAGTACTCGGGACTTTGCTGCGTTGCATGTGCCCATCTTGTGATATGTTCAGTTATCATATAATACTACTTACGTCTTTGCAAATCGGTACGATACCTTTTTCCCGCAAATCACGCAGATTGGTTGCTGAATTATTTCTGCACGCATCTGTGCGATTCGCGGGAAACCCAAGTCTACGCGCAAGTCCTTGCTGAACTCAGATTTTAATTATCTGCGCTCATCTGCGCGATCTGCGGGAAACCCGGGCACACGCGCATATCTCATCGGACATTCAAGACTCTAGGATCAAATGATTAAAAAACGAGGTCGCCTTATTGAGACAGCCTCTTTTTT
Organism: Chitinophagales bacterium; assembly: GCA_036734545.1. Taxonomy (GTDB): domain Bacteria; phylum Bacteroidota; class Bacteroidia; order Chitinophagales; family BACL12; genus UBA7236. The sequence continues at coordinate 10,418 of DAIMYJ010000002.1, read as the reverse complement.
TTCATGGTCGGCCGGGGTGGCATTCGCCATCCTTTTCCTACATTTGAACCATGTCGATCCAACCGCAGCTCAAACGATTCGACCTGACCATGATCGTGGTGAGCCTGGTCATAGGCGTGGGCATATTCCGCACACCCGCCATGGTAGCTTCCAGCGCAGGAAAGGAATGGGTCTTTTATGCCGCCTGGATCACCGGCGGGATCATCTCCATCTGCGGGGCCCTCACCTTTGCCGAGATCGGAGCGCGGTTACCGGCGGCAGGAGCGTATTATCGCATCTTTTCGAGTGCGTATCATCCGGCATATGCTTTTATGCTGAACTGGAGTCAGGTGATCATCAATGCAGGATCGAGTGCCGGCGTGGCCATCATCGGCGCAGAATATATCACACCGGTGTTGTTTCCTGATGTATCCGACGCCACCAACACCATACGGATCATCGCGCTGATCATCATTCTGCTGTTATTCGGCATCAATCTGCTGGGCATAAAAATGGGGGCACGCACACAGAACATCTTAAGCATCCTGAAGATCGGCATGATCCTGACTTTTTGCATGGCCATCTTCGGCAGCCATGCCGAACCGGTATCGGTACATGTTCCTGATGACTGGAATTTCATGCATGCGTTCGGTATTGCCCTGATCTCTATTTTCTTTACCTATGGGGGTTATCAGCAAACGGTCAATTTCGGCGCCGATGTGATCAACCCCAACACCAATATTCCACGAGCCATATTTACCGGCGTTGGTATTGTGATCGTCCTGTACCTCTTTATCAATTTCACCTATGTGCAGGTGCTGGGTTTTGATAAAATGCAAAGCTCTCCGCTGATCGCACGCGAGCTGGCGATAGCGTTATTTGGTGGTGTGGGTGGCACCATAATCTCTATCGTGCTGTTCACCTCCGTTCTGGGATTCCTGAACACATCCGTGATGAGCAATCCGCGTGTCTATTATGCCATGGCGGAAGAGAACGTATTGCCCCGTGTATTCATGCAGGTGAATCCCAAAACTCAGGTGCAGCAATTCGGGCTTACCTTTTTCGTCACCATCATGGCTGCCTCCGTGTATCTGCTCGGCAGCTTTGAGGATATCGTTAATTATGTGCTGTTTATCGACAGTATCAGCCTTGCCAGCGCTGCCGGTGCACTATTCATACTGCGCCGCCGTTCTGACAACACCTACACGGGTTATACCCTGAAAGGGTATCCGTATATCCCGGCGCTGTTCATGATCGTATTGTTGTTTGTTACGTACAATACCATTATTGGCGATATCCGTTCTGCAGGATATGGATTCCTGATCTTCATCATGGGTTTCCCCCTGTATTATATACTGCGAAAAGTGAACCGCCGGTAGTGCGTATTCCGTGTTATCGGATCCTCCGGTAGAGGTCAGTGATGGTTTGCACCATGCGTTCCCAGGTAAAGCGTTTTTTCTCTTCCTGTAATTGTGTGCGGAAATAGGCTGCTTTATCTTCTGTATAAAAGGTGTCAATGGCCGTGGCTATGGCCGCAGGTGTGGCATCGGTCACATAGCCCACCTGCCCGTCGGGCACCATTTCCGATAATCCGCCGGTGCGGGTCACGATCATGGGTACTTCAAAATGATAGGCGATCTGTGTAACACCGCTTTGCGTTGCATGCTTATAGGGTTGCACGACCAGATCGGCTGCACCGAAATAATAGCGCACATCCTCATCGGCAATAAAATGATTGAACAGGAACACCCGGTCTTTTAACTGCAGCGATGCGATCAGGTCGAGATACGGTGCGGAGGAGGTGTAAAATTCACCCGCCACGATCAGCGAAACATCAGAGCGCACCTGCGCCATGGCCTGCAACAGGAGATCAAGCCCTTTATAGTCGCGGATAAAACCAAAGAATAAGATATAGCGCTTTGCGGGATCCAGTTGCAGTTTCGCACAGGCCGTTGCCTTATCACACGATGCTCCGAAATTGTCGAACAGCGGATGCGGGTTGAGTGCGCGGAACTTCTTTCTGTCGAACTGCGCGAGGTCCTGCATCACACTGTTACTCATCACAACAAACGCATCCATACCGCCAATGAAATAGCGTGTCAGCAGTTTATCGAACCATCGCCGCTCATGCGGCACGATATTGTCGGCAATGCATACACATTTGGTATGTCCATTCTTGCGCAGACGACGTGCGATGGTGCCAAAACAGGGCGCCAAAAAAGGTGTCCAATACTTGATGATGACCAGATCATATCTTTCCCTGCGCAACCGGTTGCCAACACTGAGCCAATTCAGCGGATTTAGCGCATGGACTGTTCTTACGATGGGTATCTCCGGCGCAGCCGAAGTGCTGTATTGTGTTTTACCCGGAAACAGGATACCGGGATATTGCAATGTAAAGGTTTCTATGGATGCTGCATGGCCCTGCTCCCTGAATGCGCGTATCAGCCGCTCGTTGAACGCAGCCAATCCGCCGCGATATGGCCAGGCCGTGCCGATGAGTAATATCTTCATGGATCACCCAATCGTTGATCGATCTGATACTGGTTGCGATCGGGGCTGTTACGGGAGATGAGTTCTCCAAGAAAGCCGCCCACAAACAACTGCACACCAACGACCATGGCCACCAGGGCAATATAGAACAGCGGCTGGTCCGTGATCTGGCGGTATTTCTCTCCGGCGTTCAGTTTGATGAGCTTCTCCACGATCAGCCAGATGGTGATGATACCACCGGTAAGGAAGGATAAGAATCCGAAGGTGCCGAACAGGTGCATGGGTTTCTTCCCGAACTTACTCACGAACATGATGGAGGTGAGGTCGAGAAACCCTTTCATAAATCGTTCCCATCCGAATTTGCTGTATCCGTATTTGCGTGCGCGATGCTCCACCACTTTCTCACCGATCTTATAAAAGCCTGCTGTTTTGGCGATCTGTGGAATATAGCGGTGCATCTCACCGTACACTTCGATACTTTTCACAACGATATTGCGATACGCTTTCAAACCGCAGTTAAAATCGTGCAATTGAATGCCGGTGATACGTGCGGTTGTCCAGTTGAAGAATTTACTGGGGATGGTCTTACCGATGGGGTCATGCCTTCTTTTCTTCCATCCGCTCACCATGTCATATCCTTCGTCGGCGATCATGCGATAGAGTGCCGGTATCTCATCCGGACTATCCTGCATATCGGCATCCATGGTGATCACCACATCACCCTGTGCCATGGCGAATCCCTCGTTGAGGGCAGCCGATTTGCCGTAATTGCGGCGGAAGCGGATGCCTTTGAAGCCGGGATCATCGGTATGCAATTGGGTGATCACTTTCCAGCTGTTGTCCCTGCTGCCGTCATCCACGAATATCACCTCCCAGGAGAATCCCTGCTCCTGCATCACGCGGCGTATCCACTGCGCGAGTTCAGGCAGGCTTTCTTCCTCGTTGAGTAAGGGTATGACAACAGATATCTGCATCAGCGGTTGCGTTGGGTGAACAGGGAGGCAATAAGGCTCATGATAGTACCCACGAATAAATATCCGATAATGACCATGATGAACATGCCCACCGGTGTAAATATTTTCTCGGAAAACTGCATCTGTGCATCGATCTGATCCTCGGTCAGTCCGCGTTCACGCAAACTGTTCTCCGCGATCACCACCATTTCATCCAGCACCCCCGGTCCGATGAACAGGTAGAACACCAGTGTGAACACTGAAAAAACAGCGGCCACATAGGCAACGAACAACATGCCGGAGGTGAATGCCTGACCAAATAAAATGCGGCCATCATACACCCTTGCACGAAGGTCCAGCTGCGTAACGATGATCGCCACCAGCAGCAACCCGTATTCACCCCAGGCGATACGTTGTGTATGCTCGCTGAGATCGGCGCGGAACATGTGCGTTACCAGCATGATGATGATCAGCAGCATGGCAAATACAGTTCCATTCCGCAGGATCACTTTGGAGCGCACGCCCAGATCGGGTTCATGCTGTTGTATCTCGGGTTGGTCGATGTGATTTTCCATATCAATACCATTTATATCGTCCTTTGTTAACGATGCCGAGGACTTTACCCTGCATGGCACGGCCAACGAACGGATTGTTAGAACCTTTAGACCGCACATCACCGGCGGAGAATACCCAGGAGGTATGCGTATCAAATACGGTCAATTCTGCAGCATTGCCAACCGCAACCGTTGGTACGGGGATCTGCAGGATGGTGCGTGGGCGGATGGCCGCGCGTTCCACCCATACTTCGGGTGTCATTTGCAGGGACATACCTGCAGCACCGAAAGCTGCTTCCAGGGATGCCATGCCAAACGCAGCATATTCAAATTCCACATCCTTGCTGTCATTCTCATGCGGCAGATGATAGCTGCACACCACATCAATGGTGCCATCCAGCACGGCTGCGCGCAGGGCCTCTTTATCTGCAGCGGTGCGCAGAGGCGGATTCACTTTAAAATGCGCATTGTAATCATGCAATTCTGATTCATCAAAGTACAATTGATAAGCAGCGACTCCTGCAGTTACCTGAATGCCTTTGCTTTTGGCGTCACGAATATGTGCCACTGACTTTGCACTGCTGATCGCTCCAATGTGTACCTGTGAACCGGTGTATTCCGCCAATTTAATATCGCGGATCACCATTAATTCCTCAAGGATATCGGGAATGCCATACATGCCTAACTGCACACTCATCTGACCTTCATTCACATTCGCATTGCCCACCAGTTTATGGTCGTTCGGTATGTTGATGATGACACCGTTAAAAGGCTTCACATATTGCAGGCTGCGGAGCATGATACCGGCATCGCGAATGGCGGTAGCGGCATCGGTGAAGGCTACTGCACCTGCAGCATGCATATCGTATATCTCTGTGAGGTCTTTGCCTTCGCGATCATGTGTGATCGCACCGTAGGGATAGATATGGATGAGTTCGGCAGCTGCGCGGTTGCGGATATACTCCACTTCTGCCTTGCTGTGAATGGCCGGTTGCGTATTGGGCATGAGGCCCACAGCGGTAAATCCGCCGGCAGCTGCGGCAGCAGAACCGGAGGGGATGGTTTCGCGGTATTCATGGCCCGGGTCACCAAAAGCAGCGAGCATATCCATCCATCCCGGCGACACATAGGCACCTGATGCCACGAGCACTTCAGCGCCATTGGGCGAAAGTTGTTCGGCGATCTCAGTGATACTGCCTTCCTGAATACGAATAGAAACCTGTTTGCGATGGAATGCTGACGCGGGGTCGATGATGGTGGCTCCCTGGATGATGCAGTGCATGGCGAAAGTTTACTACGGCATAAAGCGGATCAACAGGATCTCTGCCGCAAGGAAAACCAAGGCAAATATAACACAAAACTTCCATAAGGGCGTGCCGGTAGCCATCTGCATGACCATGCCCGTGAGGTTGCGCTCCGGGTCATCGATCACGGTGATATTGGCCGCATCATACCGTTCGCTCAGCGCCTGTGCATCGGCGAACTGCATATCGGATTCTCTGCGGTTATAGTTCATGGCCAGCAACTGATCGCCGCGCCCTACCCCTTTGTCGGGTATCAACGAATACATGCCGGCGGTTTGCACATAACTGCTGAGGTTAACGGCCAGCCGGTTACCTGACCGCCGAATCTCGGGTATGAACTCACCCTGTTCATTCTTCACACGGATAACCGCATCTCCCGGCAATTGCATACCCGGCAGATCGATCCATCCGGCTTCACCGATATTCGCGTACAGGGGTAATTTCTGCGTATTGCTCACTGCCATTTTATACATCAGCGGGGCAAACAGTCCGGCCTGCACCGGCAGGTCAGTGATATCCCGGTTGAGCGGCACTGCCGATAAGAACAGATACCCCTGATAGGCCGGATATCTCGCCAGCATCGGTAGCCGGTCGGTGAACTGTAATAAAGCCTCCTCGCGGGTCTGCACATTCGAGCGCAATTCAAAACTTTGCGCGGCATACGGCATGGCGAGGTTGCGCGGCACTTTTTCAAATACATCAGCGAACACCGGGTTGGCCGTATTCACATCAGAAACCAGGCGCTTGCGGTTGAACACGTTACCATAGAGGGCGGCCTGTGCGGGTTGCAATAATACATCGAACGATCGTGCGTCCATCTGCAACGAAGGCAGGATCAGCACATTCGCGCCGCGTTCGAGTTGCTGTTGCAGGGCAGCGGCAAGGCCGTTGGAGAGCGCAGGCAATTCGTTCAATATGATCAGGTCGTAATTTGTCAGTTCGGAAAAAGCGATCTGGCTGGCTGCATTGTTCTGCAGCGCAAACATCTGATCGTTGCCGAAAAGGCTGCGAATAAAAGTATTCTCCAACTGACCGTTGATGCTCAGGACCGAAATTCTATCGACCGGTCTGAATGAAAAAAAGAACAGGTCGTCAAATGTTACCGGATAATCCTTAAGGGATATCTCTCCGCTGTACCATCCACCCTCGCTCAGCGAGAACGACAGTGTATCAGTGGTTTTTCCCATGGCCGGCACCGACAGATCGGCGATCGCTTTGATCTGATCGTTCAATTTCAGTGTGACCGGCACATTTTCCATGTCAGCTTCTCCGAAGTTGCGGAGGCGCACACATAATTGCACAGGCTGATTCAGCATTTGCACCGGAGAAACGAACCATATCGAATCTACGGCCACATTGCGCGCCGCTTTTTGCGTCAGCGGTATCAGATTATAGGCAATGGTGGTATCGTTCTCGAATGTTCCGGCATTCTTTTGAAAATCGCTGAGCAGGTAGCTGATATGTGCCGCTTTATCGGATGCGCGGTTCAGGACGTCGCGCTGACGGTCAACGATCTCCTGCAAGGGTCTGGATACAGGACTCACCTGCACCTCAGCGATCAGTTGTATCATCTCATCCCTGCTCACCAGGCGTTGATGTTTAGCCTCGAGATCATTCGTGATCAATTGAAAGCGATCATCCACACTATATCCCTGCACGATCTCTTCCGCTTTGCGCTTTGCCACATCGATCAGTCGTTCGTCATCCACTTCAGACTCCATGCTGAAGGAATTGTCGAGATATATACTTACTGCCCTCGTCACCGATTCCTGTTCAGCGGTTGGCGACGGGATGAATGGCTGCGCAAATGCGAATACGAGGAATGCGATGGCCAGCAGACGGGCGAATAACACCAACAAATGTTTGAGCCGGTTCTTGGTAGCTGTTTCCTCCTGCACCTGTTTCAGGAAGCGCACATTGGTAAAATACACGGTCTTGAACCGACGGAAATTGAACAGATGGATCACCACCGGAATCGCCAGGGCGGCAAGTCCGAATAAAAAGGCGGGATACACGAATTGCATGTGGTGATAAACTGATATTGACGTAAAAATAGTATTCCTGCCGCAAGTAGAGGCCTTATGCTTACCTGTTGGGTGCCGGGGCATTGTACCGACAGGCGTTCAGCCTTCCGCTGCGCAAAAAAAAAGCTGCCTTTTGGCAGCTTGTTGGTCGGGATGACAAGATTTGAACTTGCGACCCCACGCCCCCCAGACGTGTGCTCTACCGGGCTGAGCTACATCCCGAATCGACCGAGGTGCAAAGGTAGCGAGTAAGAAGGAGAATTAAAAAAATGGCTGAGGCCTGCCTGCAGCGCGGGTTGCGCCGGTTTTTAAAAGTCCTTTAACAGTTCTTGGCACGGTTTTGGAAATCCTATCTGCAAACAGTAAAACAAAATAACAAGTTATGAAAAAGCTGATGTTAACCCTGAGCGTTGCCCTCCTGATCGGACTTGGCAACCTGTATGCCCAAACCGCACCGGCTGCCGACAGCAAAACCGAGAAGACAGAAGTGAAGAAAAAGTCACCGGAGATGCGGAAAGCGATCGCGGTTGACCAGGCCAAGAGTAAAGCTGCCGCCGGCGCCAAGATGAAAGGCACGAAACCTGCGAAAGCCAAAGTAAAGGCACATGAAAGTGAGATCCGCGAACATGGTGCTACCAAAGAAGAGGTAAAAGCACATGCCGCTGATGCGCATGCCGACCACAAGCAGGACGCCAAGAAGGAAAAGATCGCTGCGCACAAAGATGAGATCAAGCTGCATGCCGACAGCAAGCAGGAGGCAAAAGCTAAAATGAAGCGCAAGCACGATAAACACAAGGGTGAATAACCTGCGACAAGAAACAATAGTTGGTTAAGGAGTGAAACAAGCCCCTCAGCATTCTCTCAGAGTGCGGGGGCTTTTTTATTTCAGGTATGATTGAAGAGAAATGCCAGAAATAACAACACCCAGAGAAAATCGATGGTATGCCAGTAATGCGTAAGCAGTTTCAGTCGATCGCGGCGCAGGGGATCAGAAAAATACAACAGCGCCTGCACGCCGGTAGCTGTGTGCCTGTTGATGCGAAATGCCGCAACCATGAGGAATATCAGCCCCAGCAAAACGTGGAGTATATGGAGTCCGGTAAGGATGTAAACGTACGACACCGAATTGGCCGTATCGATAAGCAGTCCCTGATCGCGCAGCTGCAGCCAGCCTGCCACCTGACATGCGGAAAAGATGAGTGCGGCGGCAAAAGCCAGCGCTATCTTGCGTTTCAATGTAGTTACCTGATCCCTGTCATAGGCTTCCAGTACATGCCGGAGAAAAAAACTCACCATCAGGATACTCAACGTGCTCAGCCAAAACACCTTGGGCAGTCTGAAGTCGGTCCACGCACTTCCCAACCTTGCCACATATCCATACGTTATCCCAAGAAAAAAGATCACGATACTGGCCAGCAGCATATCCACGATCAAAACCGTTGGATTTCGAAGCGAACGGAATGGAGCTTCTTCGGTATTATGCCTGCCCTGAGCCATTGAACAAAATTACGAGTTGGTAACAATTAAACGATTAACTTTGTTTGCTGCATGAACATCCGAATTCTCCTCCTTGCCATATTGTGTTTTACCGGCGCCACTGCACTGCAGGCGCAGTCCGGAAAGGTGCGTAAACACTACTATATCCTGATCACGGACTCCAGCTTTGTGAACAGCATGCCTGAACGCGGCGCTTCCCTGAAGGCCTATTTCAAGAACGACAGCATCTATAAGATCGAGACCTGGTTCGGATTCAATTTCGGGGAGGTGACCCGCGATTACTACTACTGGAACGACAGCATAACGCTGGTGAACGAAACCCAGAAGCTATATAATGCCAATGCCGAGCCTAAGGTTGACCCGGATACGGTCAAGGTGACCTATACCGGCAGGTATATTTTCCAGGGCGATAAACTCACCGGCATCAACCAGAAGGGGTCTTACAGTATCTCGGATACACCCCAGAGCAAAGATGAGGTGCAGGCGGCCATGCTCATGCTCGCCTACCGATACAAGGATATCGCCTACGAACGCCGCAAGGTGAAAAAGAACCGGGTGAAGATCAAAAAATAACCCCGGGTCCATCCCTCCATTTCCCTGCTTTCATTTTCTCCCCTCTCCGGTCGCCGCATGCAGCGATCCGCGGGAAGGAATGTCGTTGGATAGCGCCCGGGTGGGGCTGCCGGTAATTGACCAAATATCCCTAATTTAGCAGCTCACAAGATACACCCGACAATGTCACACAATCTGTTAAAAGGTAAGCGCGGAATCATTTTTGGCGCACTGGATGAAAGTTCCATAGCCTGGAAGGTGGCAGAGAAATGTTATGCTGAAGGCGCCACCTTTACGCTCACCAATGCACCTATCGCCATGCGCATGGGTGCCATCAACCAATTAGCTGAACGCTGCAAGACCGAGATCATCCCTGCCGATGCTACGGTAGTGGAAGATCTGGAAAAGCTGATCGACCGTTCCATGGAAGTGCTGGGCGGCAAGATCGACTTCATCCTGCATTCCATAGGCATGAGCCCCAATGTGCGGAAAAGTCGCCCGTATACCGACCTCAGCTATGACTTCTTAATGAAGACGCTGGATGTATCGGCGGTATCGTTCCATAAGGTGATGCAGGTGGCCTATCAAAAAGATGCCATCAGCGAATGGGGCAGCGTGGTTGGTCTTACTTATATCGCCGCGCAGCGCACCTTCCCTTCCTATAGCGATATGGCGGAAGCGAAGGCTACGCTGGAAAGTATTGCACGCAGCTTCGGCTATCACTATGGCAAATCGAAGAAAGTACGTGTGAACACGATATCTCAATCACCTACCTGGACAACAGCCGGCAGTGGTGTTAAAGGTTTTGATGCCTTCTTCAACTATGCAGATAAATTATCTCCATTGGGTAATGCTACTGCAGATGCCTGTGCCGATTACTGTGTGTTCCTGTTCAGTGACATGAGCCGCATGATCACCATGCAAAACCTGTATCACGACGGCGGATTCAGTTCTGTAGGCGTAAGTCAGGAGATCATGGATATGCTGAGCAATGAAAGCGGATCCTGAGTAAATCGATCTGAATATAATTACTGAGGCAGCTAATGGCTGCCTCTTTTTTTT
>DAIMYJ010000001.1:70213-116660 GCA_036734545.1 Chitinophagales bacterium | reverse complement strand
CAGCGAGAAAGAACGTGTGGTGTTTTCCGGCGTCGTGAAATGGGTGGTCATCGCAGAAATGGCCGGTCGCAAACTGTCGTTGATCAACGCACAAATGAACACGCCCGCCGCCAGCAAATAGAACTCGGTGAGAAATGGCAGCATCAGATACGCCAGTCCGCCCAATATCAAACTGCCCAGCTGCACAGGAAACGGCCCGAAACGATCGGTGAACCTCCCGCCCAGATACGACCCGATCAGACTGCCGATGCCAAACACCGACATGATCGTTCCGGCCTGCACCGCCGAATAGCCCAGCGAAGTGGTCATATACACCGTCAGGAACGGCAAAACCATGCTGCCGCTCCGGTTGATGAGCTGTATCACCGCCAGCATCCAGATCGGCTTGCCGATGCCCTTATACGCGTCCTTATATGCCTGCAGTGCCTGAATGATCACGCAGCGAAACTACAGGAAAAGCATCTCAACCATTGGCCGACGCGCTGTTCATAACAGAAGATAAACCGGAATACAGTTTTTGGGAAAATGACCACATTACCCGGGGGTCATTCCGTTTCGCTCCACCTGAACCCCGGTTTGTCAAAACCTGCCAGGTCAAGTATTCTGTCTACCACGGTGGACGCTAACTGCTCAAAATTGGCAGGGCGGGAGTAGAAGGAGGGGGTGGCCGGACAAATTATTCCACCGGCCAGCGTGATGGTTTCCATGTTGCGGATATGCACCAGGTTATAGGGTGTGTCACGCACCGCCAGGATCAGTTTCCGACGCTCCTTCAGGATCACATCGGCAGCCCGCGTGAGCAGGTCGTTGGAGATGCCTGCCGCAATCCTGCCCATCGTGCCCATGGAACAGGGGCAAATGATAAGCGTGTCATATCTCGCTGATCCTGAGGCGAATGGAGCCATGAAGTCCATCTTGTCGTAGTAGGTGAACGGGTAATTCGAATGTTCCGAATTGCCCAGTTCATAGGTCCATACAGCCTTGGCATTATCGCTCATGACCACCGCCACGGTGTCATATTGTTCGCGGATACCGGCCAGGGCATCCAGCAACACTTTCGCGTAAATGGCCCCGCTGGCGCCTGTTATTCCGACTACGATCTTCCTCTTTGACATGGCCTTGCACCGCTATTGAATTGCAAGGTAACCAAATTGGAATTATTTTTGTTTACAGTAGGTTGATCGATTCAATACGTATGCAGAAAAAACATTATCTCGCCGCAGCACTCATCGTGTTGCTGGCAGCAACGCTGGTGGCTGTTGTCCCGGCGCAATCCGGGAACATGGTCATGACTCAGCCGGAACCGGTACTCACCGAACAACCTGCTGATTCAGCCGTGGCAGAGCTCAAATGGTATACGGTAGAAGAAGCGCTCAAACTGCAGGAAACGACGAAAAAGAAGATCTTCATGGATGTGTACACCACCTGGTGCGGTCCGTGTAAGATGCTGGATGCCAACACGTTCTCGCATCCGGTCATCAAAAAACTGCTTGCCGACAACTACATTCCCGTGAAGTTCAATGCCGAAAGTGGTGACACCATCACCTACAAAGGCCAGACCTTCGTAAACCCGAACTACACGCCGCAACCGCGTAAAAGCACCCATCAGTTTGCCATCTACATCGCATCCACCAACCAGGGTCTGGGATATCCTACCATGGTGTTTCTGGATGAGAACGGCGATATGATACAGCCCTTATCCGGCTATCTGGAGCCGGCCCGTTTGGAGCCGATCCTGGCATTCTTTGGCACAGATGCGTATAAGACCACTACCTGGCCTGACTATTTTAAAGGGTTCCAGTCATCTATCACCCAGTAAGCCATGATCGCCGAACTCGCTTTATCCTGCCTGCTGCTCTTTTCCCCTGAAAGCAGGGAAACAGCCCGTCCTGCCCCTGTGCAGCCGGAAGTTGCTGTTGATACCATCGTCTGGATGCCTCTGGCGGAGGTGAACAAGGTGGTGGAGAAGAATATCCGCAAGAACAAGGTGAAGGAGGAGAAACTGGTGATCGTTGATTTTTATACCGACTGGTGCGGCTGGTGCAAGCGTCTGGACAACGAAACGTATAAGGATCCTGAGGTGGCAGCATTGATGAATACATACTTCTATCCGGTCAAGTTCGACGCAGAGCAGGTAGACAGTGTACAGTTCGCCAACAAAATGTATCACTTCAAATCCCGTGGAAGCCGCGGCACCAATGAGTTTGCACTCGAGATGGCCAGCCGTCCGGGAGGCAAGATCGGATACCCGACCATCACTATCATCTCTCCGATGGGTGAAAAGATCGCCGTGGAAGCCGGCTACAAGGATGCCGCCAAAATGAAGGTGTTCCTGACCTTCTATGGCGAAGGGCATTACAAGACCAAGGACTTTGCCACGTATCAGAAGGAGCTGCAGCAGAAGGAGCTGACCGACTGATCAAAAGGTGCACAACCCGGTGCATAATATTTTGCCGTTTCCTTTCCGATAATAGAGAGCAGGCGTAAATTTGCCCTTTCTATTGTATGTCCTCCGCAGCAAAAAACATTCATAAACTCTCCGCTGCCGGTGTTCTCATTTCACTCGGGATCATTTTTGGCGATATCGGAACTTCACCCATTTACGTGATCAGTGCCATTGTGGGTGATCATGTCATCAGCAGGGAACTGATCCTCGGCGGACTCTCCTGTGTGTTCTGGACATTGGTGATCATTACCACATTCAAATATGTGGTACTGGCCCTCAATAATGATAACAGAGGTGAAGGCGGGATATTTGCCTTATATGCCATTCACCGGAGGTTCAAGGTAAAATGGGCCATCGTGCCGGCCCTTATCGGCTGCGCAGCATTGATCGCTGACGGATTTATCACACCACCGATCTCGATCTCTTCTGCTATCGAAGGTTTGAAATTGCTTAATCCGAATATCGATTCGGTGGTGCCTATCGTAATTGTGGCCATGACGGTGTTGTTTACCGTACAACAATTTGGCACCAACGTAGTAGGTCGTTTTTTCGGACCTATCATGACCACCTGGTTCATCATGATCGGAACCTTAGGTGCGCTCCAACTGGCACAGCATCCAGAGATCCTCGAAGCGTTGAATCCCTATTGGGCCATTCACCTGCTCACCGATTATGAAGGCGGCTTTTGGTTGCTGGGCGGTGTGTTCCTGTGCACTACCGGTGCCGAAGCCATGTACAGCGACCTCGGACATTGCGGTAAGCAGAATATTCGCCTGAGCTGGGGATTCGTCCTGTTCATGCTGCTGCTCAACTATGCGGGACAGTCAGCTTATATGCTCAGTATCGATGGACAGCAACTGCACGATCACAGTCCTTTTTATATGATCATGCCGACCTGGTTCCTGCCTATCGGGATCGTGGTGGCCACCATGGCAACACTCATCGCCAGCCAGGCCATCCTCACGGGTTGCTTTACCCTGGTGAATGAAGCCATGAAATTGAAGTTGTGGACCAACTTCAAGGTCATATATCCGAGTACAGTGAAAGGGCAGATCTATATTCCTGCCATCAACTGGTTCTTGTTTGTGGGATGCGTTACTGTGGTATTGTTATTCCGCGAAGCCAAAAATATGGAGGCCGCTTACGGTCTGGCCATCACGTTTGATATGATCATGACCACCATTCTGCTTACCAGCCTGATGCTGCTGCACAGGAAGTCTGCTGTATTGGTGTTCCTGTTGGCTGCCCTGTTCCTCATCATCGAAGGGGCATTCCTGGTTTCCAACCTGAATAAATTCATGCACGGCGGTTGGTTCACCGTGGGCCTCGCTGTGATCATCTTCTTCGCCCTCTGGGTATTCTATGAAGCCCGAAAACTGCGTGCAAAACACACGGAGTTCGTAGAAATTGATAAGTATCTGCCTGCCATGCAGGACCTCATGCGCGATGAATCCATTGCCAAGGAAGCTACACATCTTGTGTATATGTCCATGGTAAATGATAAGAACCACATCGACTCAAACATCATTTATTCTATCTTCCGCAAAAAGCCAAAACGCGCCGATGTGTATTGGTTCGTGCATGTAGATATCGCCAACGATCCCTACCTGGCTACATATTCGGTCGATACTATCATTCCGAAGCACATATTCTTTGTGCGTCTGCGCTTCGGCTTCAAAGTGGAGCACAAGGTGAATGTGATGTTCAAGCAGGTGGTGGAAGAAATGGTAGCCAACGGTGAAGTGGACATCATGAGCAATTACCCCAGTCTCCGTAAACACGGCATGTATGCCGACTTCAAATTCATCCTGCTCAACTCCCGCGTTTCTATAGACAACAAGCTGTCACCCTGGGAACAGATCGTGGTCAAAGGTTATCGCTTCTTCAAATCGCTGTCGTTACCGACACACGAAGACTTTGGTCTGGAACTGACCAACGTAGAATACGAGATGGTCCCCATCAGCGTGACGGAGGAAATAGAAATTAAACTGGAAAGGGTGACTACGAAGTAGGTTCTCCGATCTGGCTCTTTTCGAGCACATCCACATTTTTCTGGAAGGTCGGCTGCATGGTGTCGAGGTTCAATGCACACAAATGGCCGATGCCTGTGCGGGGATGATACACACATCCGCAATCGATGTTCACCGATGGATATTTCATCTCAGCAAGTTCCTGCTCCAGTGTATCGAACCGACGGCTGGTATGGCCGTGAATGATCACTTTGTTTTTGATCTTTTCCTTGTCGATGGACTCATAGTAATTACGGATCCAATACATGCTGTGGGTATCCTTGAAGATATCCTCTTCCTTGAAGTTGAAACCGGCATGCACCAGGAAGCAGTTGTCGAGTTCTACATGTGACTTCAGGCTGCGCACGAAGGTGTCATATTTCTTATCCAGACGCTTCAGGTCGTCAATGCGCTGGAAACCGAGATTCATCATGGTAGTGGCACCGCCATTCTTTATCCAGGCCTGATACCTGCGATAGTCCCAGCAATAGGGAATGGTCTCGTCGATAGCCTGCATGAACATCCACTCGTGATTGCCCATCAGAGCGGTCACCTGATAGCCGTCTGCCATCATCTGCATCACATGGTCCATCACAGCCACACTGTTCGGTCCGCGGTCGATCATGTCGCCCAGGATATATAATTCATCCTCCTTGGTCAGTTGGAGTTTGTCCAGCAGGGCAAGAAAGGTTTGAAGACAACCATGGATATCGGAAATGGCAAATCTGCGCTTCATATTAGTCTGAATGTAGAAAGTTTAAGCATTTGATACGGATATCGCCCGCAGCAGGGATGCCCTCAGGCGACGGCTGCAAAGATATTTGTTTTGGGGCATTGGGCAACAGGTCAAAGAAATTGTCGCTCAGGAGCAGTTCCCGGTTGTCGGTATACAGGTAGGCCTGCCGCACGTAGGTGTCGGACTGCACGGTAAGGCTGGTGCCGTCGGGTGACACGCTGACCTGAATATTGGGTTTCTGCAGGTGCAGTTTGGCCGGCGGCACGAACAGATGGCTGCGCTCAGCGATGCAGGTTTCGCCCTCCCACAGCTGAATGTAGAGCACACAACGGCTGCGGTCAGCGCCTTTCAGAAAGTAGGGTATGTCCAGTGTGGTAAAGAGGGTAGAGGCGGCCGGCGGGAGCGATACTTCCACCGTATTGGAATCCAGCATGCGTCCGTCCGTTCTCAATAACCTGTAGGTGAGGGTGACAGCCCGTGCGCGGTCAAGATCATTCACCAGCCAGGTCTCGATCTTATTATCGTATTGATGAACGCTGATGAGCGCATCGCGGTAGGTTTGTTCTACCGTGTAATAAGCGGCCTTGCGGTTGCCGTAATGGTCTATCACACTCCAGCTGGCCACCGGCCAGCAGTCGTTGAGCTGCCAGAACATCGTACCCATACAATATGGCCTGTTCCGGCGGTGCGCCTCGATCGCTGTGCGCATGCCATCGGCCTGTAACAGCTGCGAGATATAAATGTAGTCATCGAATGCTTCCGGGATGGGGTAATCACGCTGCATATACGTTGCAATGGTCTCAAAGCCTGTGGGATGCTTTTGATGCTGCTTCACGGCTGCCGAACCAAGAGAGAGGGCATCAGCAGGTATGAACTGACGGTAACTGTTCATCGACGGCATGCCCTGAAAGCCATATTCACTCATGAACCTCGGCACCTTTTCATTGAAAATGCTGAAGGGTTGCTTGCCCCACCATACACCCCAGTAATGTGCATCACCTTCTGTCATGCTTTCCTTTCTTCCCCACCCATGGGTAGGAGAGGAGGGATGATACGATTGCTGAACACCGTTGCTGATATATAATGCTTCGGGAATGTCGTGACGGAAAATCTGATCATTGGTTTGCTTGATGTGTGCCGAGTCGGCATCGGAATACCCCATCTGCTTTTGCCATCCCCAGTTCATCCAGCCCTCATCGATCTCGTTGTTGCCGCACCATAAACCGATGCATGGATGGAGTTTCAATCGCCGCACCTGTTCGTCAAACTCCAGTTGATTTTCCGGCTGATAGGGATACATGGCGCAGGCAAACATAAAATCCTGCCACACCATGATGCCCAATGAATCACACAACTGATAGAACGCATCATCTTCATAATATCCGCCACCCCACACACGTAACATATTGATATGCATGTTGCGGGCTTCCGTTAGCAGCCGTCGGTAGTCTTCCCGGGTGTTTTGCGTAGGGAAACTATGCATGGGTATCCAGTTGGCGCCCTTGATGAATACCGGCTTTCCGTCCACCGTAAAATAAAACGACTTTCCGGTAGCATCTTTTTCTTCATGCAGACGGATATTGCTGAAACCGGTCGTGTATCGCTTGTGAAAATACGTGTGCTGATGATGACGCACCGTTACCTCGAATTGGTACAGGTGCTGATCACCCATCCCATGCGGTTTCCATCTCGCGGGAATCGCAAAATCGAATCGCAACACTTCCGCCGTCGGAAAATGATCGGTGTATTTATGCGAATAACACATGGTGCCGGTGTTCAATTCGCGCACCTGGATCTCATAGTTGTGTTTATCTCCGGCCTGAAAGTCGAGTTCGATGCTGATACGGGCAGTATCATTGTCTGACTCGGTGTACTGGAATTTTTCCCTGCGCACGAACATATCGTTATGCGCAACCAGCTGCACGGGTTTCCAAATACCGCTGGTGACCAGCCTGGGGCCCCAGTCCCAACCGAACTGATATTGAGCCTTCCGCACGAACACACGTTCATCGGGCGGATAGGCATATTCGGATGCAGCTTCGAGCGCATTGGCTTTGTTCACCGGAGAATAGAAACGGATATACAGGGTGTTGGCGCCTTTGCGCACATGATCCTTCACGTCGATGTTCCAGGAACGGAACATGTTGTCGGCACGAAGGATGAGTGAATCATTCAGATATACATCGGCATAGGTGTCCAAACCCGCGAACTGCAATTCTACATGATCATGTTTCAGCCATTTGCCGGAGAGGTAAAAGATATTCTGGTATTCCCAGTCCTCGCGCTCCACCCATTGCACATCCTGTTCGTTTGTGCCATAGAAAGGGTCAGCGATGGCGGAGTTCCGCATCAGGTCGGTGTGCACACAACCCGGAACCTTCGCCTGCATCCAGGAGGTGTCTCCGTATTTTCGAAATGTCCATCCCGCTTCTAAAGGCAGGACGGCGCGTTGAGCCTGAGCTGTCAAGGTGATGAATATCGCACAGAGTGCAATGCAAATTCCGTGCTTCATTTAGAATGTTCGAGCGTGATCTTTTTCAATGCGGACACTTCGCCGGGATGTACTTCGGTCATGTGGCTGTTGTCGTAAATGCCGGTTCGGAAGGATACTACTGTGGCTGGTTCTGTGAACGGCCTTTTGGCACTGGTATGTATCTGGTCGCAACCGGTATAGCGGATCAGGGCATCGGCATTGCGGCTGTTCACTCCTGCGCCGGGTAAGATCTGTATGCGACCTGCGGATCGTTCGATCAGTTGTTTGATGATCTCTCTGCCGTCCCAGGCATTGGGATGTTGACCGCTGGTGAGGATGCGGGTGAATCCGCAGGCAATGGCATCTTCCAGCGCTTCAAACGGATCGCGCGCAAGATCGAAGGCGCGTTGCAATACACACTGCATGGGATGTGCCTGCTCAACCAGCGCGCTGTTGCGTGCCTTATCCAGTCGGCCGTCATTGCCTAAGATGCCGAATATTACCTGTTGTGCTCCCAGTTGTTTGGCGCTGTCGATGTCGCGTCGCATCACTTCGAATTCGGCATCGTTGTAAATAAAATTGCCGCCGCGTGGTCTGATCATGATCACCACATGCTGCGGGTCAACAAGTTCGAAGGCTGCACGGATGTTTCCTTCGCTGGGGGTGATGCCACCCTCCACATACGATGCGCATAATTCAATGCGGTCGGCACCGGCAGCTAAGGCCTGCTCAACATCGGATATACTGAAAGTACAGATCTCCAGGATCACGGTAGTATGGACGGGTGTTAGGATGAATAATAACTATCGGCCGTAAACAATACATTGGGCACATTATTCGAATATACCGCATAGCGGAATCCGGGATGGATGCAATACGCGCCAAATTCGCCCTGCTTGTTCAGTGCGATAAAGCCTACCTGGAAATCACGGGTTTTTTCCTTGCGTATTTTGATCATGCGCATGACGGCTTCCTTGCAGGCTTCGTAGGGTGAATATCCCTGTCGCATCAATTCCACCACCAGATGCCCGCCGGCAATGCGGATCACTTCCTCGCCGGTGCCTGTGGCCGTGGCTGCGCCGATCTCATTGTCTACGTAAAGGCCTGCGCCGATGATGGGTGAATCCCCGACGCGTCCGCGTATCTTGAAGCCCATACCGCTGGTGGTGCATGCACCTGAAAGATCGCCTTTGGCATCCATCGCGATCATGCCGATGGTGTCGTGATTCTCAATATTGATAACCGGCTTGTATTTTTTTTCTTTCAGCCATTCCTGATAGGCTTTCTGCGCTTCGGGATTTTTATAATCGTCGAGTGTGAATCCGTTCTCCAGCGCAAACTGCTGCGCGCCGGAACCTACCAGCATGATATGCGGTGTAGTTTCCATCACCTTGCGGGCAACGGATATCGGATGCTTGATCTTTTCCAGAAAGGCTACGGAACCGCAGTTGTATTGCTCATCCATGATGCAGGCATCCAGCGTAGTGATGCCTTCTCTGTCGGGTAGCCCGGCGAGGCCTACGGATAAACTTTGCAGGTCGTTCTCTGCCACCATGACGCCTGCCTCCACGGCATCCAGTGCGCGTCCGTTGGCGGACAGTACCTTCCAGGCATCCTTGTTGGCTTCAATGCCGAAATCCCAGGTAGATAATACCAAAGGCTTGTTCATGGCAACGGGCGATCGTGATTCGGTTACCTCGGCAGGTAACTTTCCGGTAGCCAGCAATCCGGCACCTACAGCAGAGGTTTGGAGAAATTTGCGACGTGAGGTCATTGGGCAAATATCGCAATTCAGCCACGTTAGACCTAACAGCCGACCCGGTGGCCGGTCATTTTATCCAGATCTCGTCGGCAAACAGCCATGCACGCTGCCCGGCACCCGGATTTCCCGGTTCTATAACGCCGTGATTGGTGGCCGTGATCCGAACATAGCGCGCTGCGGTGGGTGGGAACTTATACAGGGCATTGACGCGTGGCTGTTTGTCGTGTACTACTTCTATGATGCCGATGCGGGAATATGTCTTTCCATCCATACTAACAGCCACTTCCATAGTGCGGGGCGGATGTATCCAACTGCCGGGGTCATTGAGGAATCCGGTCTCCACCGCATTGATGGTATCTGCTGCACCGAGGTCAATCGTGCATTGCATGTCAGAACCCCTGAATCCCAGCCATTCATTACCACTCCAGCCGGGCTTGACAGTACCGGTGATACCGTCGACCAGCGTAAATGCTCCCTTGCCGGGATACTGTTTAGATGCCGGTTCAGTGAGGACGGATCTTTTGCCGGTGGATTTAGTGAGATATAATTTCAACTCAAATTCAGCGGTGCTGTCAGTAGCCGGAATGACGATGCCGAAATGCCCGGTGGAATTGACCGGCAGGGGAGTGCTGTAGATCGCTCTTGACAGACTCGGCACAGGCACGGCATCTGAAATATATCCGTATACGAAATTCGGTCTTTCGTCCCATGACCTTAATGTCACTTGAACACCTGAATAGTCAGCAGTAGGATCAACTGAAGCCGAATAGGAAAAAGCAGATCTGCTGTAATTGCATTCGAGTTTATCGAGTATGGAAAAATGATGCTTTACCCGCCGCATGAAATTCCGATAATCACGTGTGGTGGATGGCGACCACAATACTTCACTCAGTGCCATCAGCCGGGGGAACAGCATGTATTCTACCTGATCGAACGTGTACATATACTCTGTCCACAGATTCGCTTGCGCACCGAGGATATGCTGCGCTTGTTCGCCTGAGAGCGAAGCCGGAACAGGTGCATAGTCGTATACTTTACTGAGTGGTGTATATCCGCCGATGGCCAGCGGTTCTAATGCAGGTGAGCCCTGATAGTGATCGAAATAACAATGTGAACCGGGCGTCATGATAGCATCATGTCCCATTTTTGCAGCAGCGATACCGCCTTCCTCTCCACGCCAGCTCATCACCGTGGCATCAGGTGCCAGCCCGCCTTCCAGTATCTCGTCCCAGCCGATGATACGTCGGCCTTTACTGTTGACGTACTGTTCTATGCGCTCAATGAAATAACTCTGCAGTCCGTGCTCATCTTTTAATCCCTTGCTTTGGATCAGTGCCTGACAATGAGCGCAGTTTTTCCATACGGTTTTTTCTACCTCATCGCCACCGATATGAATATATTCGGAAGGAAAGAGGGCCATCACATCATCTAACACGTCAAAAAGAAAAGTGAAGGTTTCCTCCGTCGGACAGAACGCTTCCTGATACACGCCCCAGGCTTGTCCAACGGTATAGGTGGTATCTGCAATACACCCCAGTTCCGGGTAGGCAGCCAATGCGGCCCTGCAATGTCCCGGCATTTCGATCTCCGGGATGATGGTGATATTTCTGCGCTGAGCGTATTTCACCACTTCGCGAATTTCATCCTGAGTGTAATACCCGCCGTGACGAATGGTGTCATACGTGTGTTCACGGTAATGGCCTACCATGGATCCGCTTCGCCACGCGCCGATCTCGGTCAGCTTTGGGTGATCAGGTATCTCGATACGCCAGCCCTGGTCATCGGTGAGATGCCAGTGGAAGGTGTTCATTTTATAAAGAGCGAGATAATCAATGTATTGCTTGACTTCTGAAACACTGAAAAAATGTCGCGCACAATCCAGATGCACGCCGCGATAACCAAATTGCGGATGATCCTGAACGATCGCACAGGGCACCTGAAACTGATTGGTGAATTTGGTCTCGATCATTTGCAGCAGCGTCATCAATCCATAGAATACACCGCCGGCATTTTTACCGGTTATCAGGATCTTTTCATCACGGATATCCAGCACATAGCCGCCGTCCGGCAGATCCAGTGTGGAGTCGTACCGAACATCAATATAGTTGGTAGGGAAGGCCTCCTGCTTCAATACTTTCAGGGGCAGCTGATGCAGCCGTATGGCCATATCTCTGAACGTAACGGCATCCAGAAAAGATGCCATGTCGTGCACCAGTATGTAAGAGGTAGGCTTGAAATAAAAATATCCGGGTTTTGCCTCAAATTCGGCAGGAGCAGGGATCACGATGTTCTGTTGGCCGCGGAGGAGTTGTGCATGGATCAGCAGTAAGCTTATCGCAAACAGCTTTAACCATTGAACGGCAGCAGACATACGTTTCATAATAATACTCAGGTTTGCAGAACACCCACATTGAACGGACGTTCTATCGGTGCGTGGTTGGCCATTTCAATACCCATGCTGATCCACTTACGCGTATCCAGCGGATCGATGATCGCATCCACCCACAGACGTGCTGCTGCATAATAGGGATCCATGGTCTCGTTATAGTGATTGGTGATCTTGTCGAGTAATGCTTTCTCTGTTTCGGGCGTGATCTGTTCCCCTTTCGCCTTGAGGCTGGCCACCTGAATTTGCAGCAGCGTTTTAGCCGCCTGTGCACCTCCCATCACGGCGATGCGTGCAGAAGGCCAGGCAACGATCAGGCGCGGATCATAGGCTTTTCCGCACATGGCGTAATTACCGGCACCAAAACTGTTACCTACGATCACGGTGAATTTCGGCACAACGGAATTCGACACAGCATTCACCAGTTTTGCACCGTCCTTAATGATGCCGGCGTGTTCACTCTTGCTGCCTACCATGAATCCGGTAACATCCTGCAGGAACAACAGCGGAATCTTCTTTTGATTGCAGTTCATGATGAATCGCGCAGCTTTGTCAGCGCTGTCATTATAGATCACACCACCGATCTGAATTTCCCCTTTGCGGGTTTTAACCACCTTGCGCTGATTGGCAACAATGCCGATGCTCCATCCGTCGATACGTCCTGTTCCGCAAATGATAGACTTTCCATAAGCGGGTTTATATTCATCGAACGCACTGTTGTCGGTAAGCCTTTTAATGATGTCCAGCATGTCGTATTGCTTGGAAATATCATCGGGCATGATACCATAGATCTCTTCTTGATTTAATGCCGGCAGTGCAGGTGTAACGCGGTCAAATCCGGCGGTTGGGAATGCGCCGATCTTGTCCATGGTCTTGCGGATATGATTCAAACAATCCGCATCGTCTTTCGCTGCATAATCGCAGATGCCGGAAACCTCCGTGGTGGTGATGGCACCGCCGAGTGTTTCCGCATCAATTTCCTCACCAACGGCGGCTTTTACCAGATAGGGGCCTGCGAGAAAAATACTGCCGGTATTCTCCACGATATAGGCTTCATCGCTCATGATCGGCAGATATGCGCCGCCGGCCACACAGCTGCCCATGATGGCAGCGATCTGCGTGATACCCATAGAACTCATGATGGCATTATTGCGGAAAATGCGGCCGAAATTTTCTTTGTCCGGGAAGATCTCATCCTGCATGGGCAGATAGACGCCGGCGCTGTCGACCAGATAAATGATCGGCAGCTTGTTCTCGATGGAGATCTCCTGCGCGCGCAGATTCTTCTTACCCGTGATCGGGAACCACGCACCGGCCTTTACAGTAGCATCATTCGCCACCACGATGCATTGACGTCCGCTCACATAACCGATCTGCACCACCACACCACCGCTGGGGCATCCGCCATGCTCGGCGTACATGCCCATGGCCGTAAAGGCACCGATCTCGATCGTGGGCTTGTCTTCATCAAAGAGCAGCTTCAGGCGCTCACGTGCATGCAGCTTGCCCTTCTCGTGGAGTTTGTCAATAGACTTTTTTCCGCCTCCCTCAGATACCTTGGCCAGGCGCTGACGCATGGTCGACACCAGTAGTTTCATGTTATCCTCGTTGCGGTTGAATGCAATATCCTGGGCGGAAGTCTTCATTGGTTGTAGATGATGTGTTGCAAAAATACGATTACAACACGTAAACATACGCTGATGTTCGCCCGGAATGTGCTACCTTTGCGCCGGGCAAGTCCTATACGACCAGCTCCTGCTGAATCCCCCAGGCCCTGACCGGAGCAAGGGTAGGCGGTTGTAGCGGTGCGATGTAGATCACTTGCCCACTTTTTTTTCTCCCTCCCGATCCTGCACATTGTTGAAAACCTCCGCGGCGAAATCGATTTCGTAGGGTATTTTTGCAGATATCAAATCAGACACATGAAGTTTTTTATCGATACCGCCGACCTGAATGAGATCAGGGAAGCTGCTGCTCTCGGGATCCTGGATGGCGTTACCACCAACCCGTCATTAATGGCCAAAGTGGGTGTTACCGGCGCCGACAAGATCAGGCAACACTATATCGACATCTGCAATATCGTGGATGGCGATATCAGCGCAGAGGTGATCTCCACGGATTTCGAAGGCATGGTGCGCGAGGCCAAGGAATTGGCTGCACTGCATCCGAATATCGTGGTGAAGATCCCCATGATCAAAGAAGGACTGAAGGCGATCAAATGGTGCACCGATAATGATATCCGCACCAACTGCACCCTCGTGTTCTCCGCAGGGCAGGCTATTCTCGCTGCTAAGGCAGGGGCGAGCTACCTTTCACCGTTCATCGGCCGACTGGATGACACCAGCTGGGATGGCGTGCAGCTGATCGAGCAGATCGTGCACATCTACCGCAATTACGGATACGAAACGGAAGTGCTGGCGGCATCTATCCGCAACCCGCTGCATATCGTTCGTTGCGCAGAGGTGGGTGCCGACGTGGTGACATGCCCTTTGAGCTCCATTACTGGCTTGTTCAAGCATCCGCTTACCGACATCGGTCTGGCGCAATTCCTTGCTGATTATAAGAAAGGCAACGGATAATATTCGCTGACTCGCACTGTCGTATTAGGCTTTTCTCCGGGCATGTGTATATTTGCCCTGTTCGGAGAAAAGCCTTTTTTTCTGTCCCGTCTTTTGCCTGAGACCGGATCAAACAGAATCATCGGCATTCCCGTCCTTTAAACCCATCTGGATCCGTGTACAGACTACCCTCAGAGGAAGTATTGCCATTCCTTGTCATGGTGGCAACCCTACTGCTTGCCGGCAGGTTGATGGGGGAGCTGTTCCGTAAACTCAAGATGCCACAGGTGATGGGAGAACTGGTGGCTGGTATAATATTGGGCCCTTCCTGCCTACAACACCTGTCACCCGATACCTACAACAATCTTTTCGCCAATCATCAGAATGCCGGAATTGCCTTCGACGGCATTGCGCGCATCGGTATCCTGCTGCTGTTGTTCGTGGCAGGTATGGAAATAAACCTCAAGACCATTGCTAAAAAAGCCAATGCCGCCGCAGCCATCAGCCTGAGCGGGGTGGGGTTCCCTTTTCTGGTGGGTTTTGTGGCTTCCTGGTATATGTCTGATTACCTGTGGCCGGAAGGTGTGGAGGATAAACTGGCCTCCTCCCTGTTCATGGGAACTGCCTTATCCATCACGGCCTTGTCGGTACTCGCCAAGATCCTGATCGACATCGACCGCATTAAAAGTAAATTCGGCAACCTCATGATGACCGCTGCCATGATCGATGACTTCATCGGCTGGATGCTGTTCTCCCTCGTGGTTACCGTGGCCAATCTGGAAAGCGAAAGCAGCTTTCAGGGCTGGCAGGTGATGTTCATGGTGATCGGTTTTGCCACCTTCATCCTGACCGCAGGCCGGCGGGTGATACACTGGTGTTTCATCTTTTCCAACAAATACCTCTCCCGTGGCGGTGGCACGCTTTCGGTAGCGATCGTCTTCTGCATATTCGGCGCAGTATTTACCGAATGGATTGGCCTGCATGCCATATTCGGCGCCTTCCTGGTGGGTATCGCCGTGGGCGACAGTGAGCATTTCAGCCACAAGAATCGTGAAATGCTGCATGATATCGTTACCTACATATTCGCACCGCTGTTCTTTGTGTCGATCGGTTTCCGCGTCGACTTTATCGAGAATTTTGATGGTGCCGTCATCGCATTCGTGCTCATTATCGCCGTTCTGGGCAAGATGATCGGCGGGTTTATCGGCGGTATGCTGGGTAAATTCAGCCGGAATGAGTCCATAGCCATCGGTTTCGGTATGAATGCCCGCGGCTCTCAGGAGATCGTGCTGGGCCTGATCGCCCTGAATGCCGGATTGATCACCGATCAGATCTTTGTGGGACTGGTAGTAATGACCTTTGTGACCATCATGATCGCCGGCCCTTCCATACGCTACTTTCTGCAGCGCCATCAGGAAGAAGATCCTGACGATGACGAGCTGCATGAGACGCAGCATTGATTATCCACATCCCTGCACCAATACTTCGGCACGATATTTCGTTATATCGTGTAAAGTTCAACGTATGCGAATGCTCCCACTGCTGATATCCGCCGTGTGCGTGATGACGGGCTCGACCCTCGCCATCGCCGGCACTGCTGATACCACCTTCCAAAAGACAAACCCCAACCTGTTATACACCACCAAGGATTTTTATATCGAACTGCCCAACGACTGCTATGGCGACGTGGTGTGCGTGCAGGATTTTTTCCTCATCATGACCTTTGATGTGGGCATTGATGGCACCAACACCATCCGGCAGGCGCAATACAAGGACGCGGATATGGAATGCTCTGCCAAGGCAACAGCAGGCACAACATTCAAGAAGTACGATTTCAAAGAATCCAAATCCACGATCACCGACAACGGCTACGGCGTGGTGGTGGAATTCCTGCCTGTAACCGCAGCCGGCGCCCCGCCATACCTGCAAAAGTTCACCTTCACCGGTAAGATGCAGAACGGCAGCCTGAAAGGCATGCTCAGTTTCCACACACCCAAGGGTATCAGTCAGGTAGCACTCAACTGACACCTGCAAGTACAGCAGTGAAAGTCCGTTCTTTGGGCGGATATATCTGCGGATGCCGAGCGCAGCAGGTCTTTAGAATTCCTGAATGGTCTTGCGGATGATCTCGATACATTCCGCCATTTGCGCACGGTTGATCACCAGCGGCGGAGCAAAGCGGATCTTGTCACCATGCGTCGGCTTGGCCAGTAATCCGTTATCCTTCAGCGCCAGACAGAAATCCCAGGCCGTCTTGCCATGGTAGTTATTCTCCACCACAATGGCATTCAGGAGGCCTTTCCCGCGCACGATATGAATGTAATCGCCCTTCATTCCTTCCAGGGCTTCCCGAAGCATGGTACCCATGGTCTCGGCGTTCTCTGCCAGCTTTTCATCCAATAGCACCTGCATGGAGGCCATCGCCACCGCACAGGCGAGAGGATTGCCGCCAAAGGTCGAACCGTGCTGTCCCGGCTGGATGGTCAGCATGATCGCATCATCTGCCAGGACCGCGCTGACCGGCATGGTGCCGCCGCTAAGGGCTTTGCCAAGTATGAGGATGTCTGGTCGCACATTTTCATGGTCGCAGGCCAGCATCTTACCTGTCCGGGCAAGTCCGGTCTGGATCTCATCGCCTATGAAAAGCACATTAGCCTCCCTGCAGAGGGCATAGGCCCCGGATAAATAGCCCTGATCGGGTACGTAAACGCCTGCCTCTCCCTGTATCGGTTCCACGAGGAAACCGGCCACATGCGGGTCTTTCAGGGCTTCGGCAAGTGCCGAAAGATCATTGTAAGGGATCACCGTATAACCGGGCATATATGGCCCGAAGCCACCCGTAGAGTCCGGATCGGTGCTGAACGAGATGATGCCTGTGGTGCGTCCGTGGAAGTTGCCTTCACACACCAGGATACGCGCCTTGTGCTCAGGAATGCCCTTCACCTCATAACCCCACCGGCGGCACAGCTTCAATGCGGTCTCCACGGCCTCGGCACCGGAATTCATGGGCAATAGTTTGTCGTAACCGAACAATTCGGTCATGAACTGCTCAAATCCGCCCAGTTTATCGTTGTGGAAGGCCCTGCTGGTGAGTGTCAGCGTTTTCGCCTGCTCGGTCATCGCCTGGATGATCCGTGGATGGCAATGCCCCTGATTGACGGCACTGTACGCGCTGAGAAAGTCGTAATAGCGCTTGCCGTCGACATCCCACATAAATACGCCTTCAGCCCGCGATATCACCACCGGAATAGGGTGGTAATTGTGCGCGCCGTGTTGTTCTTCGAGGTCTATGAAATATTGGGTGCGGGGAGAAAGAGAGGTCAGCGTTTGCATAGTTGTATAAGTTGAAATAAGTTATTGATTATCAAATTGTTATGAGAAAAACGGTCTGGGCACGCAGAGGCCCGGGATTCAGCAGGACGCTGATAGGTGATCGAGGAAGTCGAGGTTCATATCCAAAAAGTGCACGATCATGCCCCAAAGATACGGTACAGAAGGCATTTCCGGTGGTGTTCGGCGGGTGTTGGAAAATATTGCCGGGCAGGGAATGTTACCGAACATTTTGGGCTAACTTTGCATTCACTTATTAAAGAAAGATCTGTGAAACGTTCTCATATCATCGTGTTGTTCCTCATTGCCGTCTGCATCGGTGTTTTCGCATCGAAGCTGGGCAACGTGAGTTCATACAGCAGCTACAATGACGCGAAGTCGAAACCCGGAGAAACCGTGCAGTTGATCGGTCAGTTGAGCAAAGGCAAACCGGTGAATTTCGATCCGATCAAAGACCCTAATTCTTTTTCATTCTACCTTATCGACCGCGATGGCAACGAAGTGCATGTCGTGTGTTTCGATGATATGCCTACCGATTTCGAGAAAAGTGAAGAGATCGTACTTACCGGCAGCATGAAGGAAGACACCTTTTATGCCGAAGAAATGCTGGTGAAGTGCCCGTCGAAGTATCAGGAAAACGAGATCAAAAAATAGGCATAGGGACCATGGACGAAACGCATCAGCACGCTTTACAGGAGATCAACCCGCTTTTTGGCCAGATAGGCCACCTCCTGATCCTCATCGGATTTGTGGCAGCCTTTTTCGCCGCACTCTACTATTTCCGGGCCGTCAGGGCTCATGAGGAAACCCGCAAGCAAACATTCCGCAAGATCGGACGTGGCTTTTTCTTTGGTCACGCCATAGCGATCGTGGGAGTGGTGACCACCATGTTCCTCATGATCTTCAATCATCATTTTGAGTATCATTATGTGTGGTCGCATTCCTCAGTCGACCTGCAGATGAAATATATCCTTTCCTGTTTTTGGGAAGGGCAGGAGGGGAGTTTCCTATTGTGGACGTTCTGGCATGTGATATTGGGATTGGTGGTGATGCGTTCCGCGAAGGAATGGGAAGCGCCGGTGTTGAGTATCACTTCACTGGTACAGGTTTTCCTGATGACCTTCGTGCTGGGGATCTATATCTCCGGTTCCACGCATATCGGCAGCTCGCCATTCCTGCTCCTAAAAGACAGACTTACCACAGACCCGGTATTCCTGTTTGAAGATTATATGCGCTTCATTCCCGACGGACGCGGATTGAATGCATTGTTGCAAAATTATTGGATGGTCATCCACCCGCCGGTACTCTTTTGCGGTTTTGCGGCCATCACTATTCCGTTCGCATTTGCCTTGTCGGGTTTATGGACAGGTAAATACACAGAATGGATCAAACCTGCACTGCCATATGCATTGTTCTCAGGTATGGTGTTGGGCACGGGTATCCTGATGGGTGGCGCATGGGCTTATGAATCACTGAGCTTTGGCGGTTTCTGGGCCTGGGACCCGGTGGAGAATGCTTCGCTCATCCCGTGGCTGGTCATCGTTGCCGGTTTGCACAATATGGTCGTGGCAAAAGCCACCGGTCATGCACTGAAGGCTTCCTTTGTGATGCTGTTCCTTGCTTTCTTCTTTGTGTTGTATTCCAGTTTTCTCACACGCAGCGGTATTCTGGGAGACACCAGTGTGCATGCATTCGTTGAAGAAGGATTGACCAATCATCTACTCATTTTTGTTTTCACTTTTGTGTTGCTGTCATTTATCCCACTGTGGCGACACTGGAAGAAGATACCCCAGAAGGAAAAAGAAGAAGCTACTGCATCGCGTGAGTTCTGGATGTTCGTGGGTTCATTGGTGCTGCTGTTCGGCGGATTGCATGTGATCTTCTTCACTTCCATACCGGTGTTCAATGCACTCACCGGTCATTTCAATGACCTCTTCGGCACTTCCATCCCGAATGATCTGGCCTCGCCGGAGGATCCCGTGCACTTTTATACCGGTGTGCAGTTGTGGGTGGGTGTATTGATCGCCCTGCTGACTGCTTTCGGACAGTATTTGAAATATAAGCACACAGAGGTTCGCACCTTTTATCGTGACATCGCCTACAGCGTGATCTTCGCCATCATTGCTGCCGTTATATCTTCTATTTATTTGGATAAGTTGTGGCATATCACTGCCGACCGCGGTATATTCCATTTGGTAACGGCCTATTCGCTGTTATTCTTCGCCGGATGGTTTGCGGTGATCGCTAATGTGCTGTATATGATCCGCGTGCTGAAAGGAAAGGTGAAAGTAGCCGGCGGTTCAGTAGCGCATGTGGGTTTTGGATTGTTGCTGTTGGGTATCCTGATCTCCAATGCCGGACAGCGCGTGATATCCGTAAATAATTTTGGTGTGCGGTACGATGGTGAAGGGATGGATGAAACTTTCCAGCGTGAGAACGTTCGGCTGATCAAACATGTACCTCTGCCGCTGGGTGATTATCTGGTGACCTATCAGGGAGATACCATGCGCGATGGTGCAACCTATTACAATCTGCAATTCCTTAAAGTGAACCCGGAGACAAATGCGGTGGAGCAGGATTTTACCGTGCATCCATATTTGCTCATGGACACCAAGATGCAGCAGCTCGCACCCAATCCTGATACCAGGCATTATCTCACCTATGATGTGTTCACGCATGTTACCTCCCTCCCCGGTGAAGGCAGCAGGAATGCACCACCCGTGGTGAAGCGCGATACTATTGTGCAGGGAGACACGCTGCGGTTTGATACAGGCCATATGGTATTACGTGATATCCAGCGCGTGGAAAAAGGTGACACCATCGGCGCCAGCGCAGTATTTGACGTTGAAATAGGCACGGCGAAGGAAACCGTGCAGGTTTCCTACCTGATCAACTTATCACAGGGAACGGCATCACAGGGTGTGCAAACAGCCACTATCGGTAATGTGGAGGTGCAGTTCAATGCCATTCTCGTAGAGCAAAATGCATTTGTATTCACGCTGAATGATCGCACCCTGAACACTGACTGGGTGGTGATCAAATCCATCATTTTCCCTATGATCAACCTGGTTTGGTTAGGCGTGGTGGTAATGGCAGCAGGATTCGGCATCAGTATGGTACATCGCAAACGTGAAAATAGCCGCAAGGCAAACGCATAAAAGATGATACGTTCACTACTCATAGTAGGCACCGGAAATGCCGCCTGGCATTTGGGTTCGGCATTCGCTGAGGCGGGTGTGCAGATCGCCGGTGTAGTGGCGCGTGATGCCATGAAAGGGCACGCATTGGCTGAACGTTTGGGGAACATACCCTATTTCGCATTGTATAATAACCTGCCCGAAGCAGATGCATACCTCATAGCCGTGCGCGATGATGCGATCGCCGATGTGGCCTCGCAGCTGAAGCGCGACGGACAACTCATGATCCATTGCTCAGGCTCTATGCCCGGCGATGTTTTGCAGGTGGCCGACAACCCCTACGCGGTACTGTGGCCGATGCATTCTCTGCAGAAAGAGGCTCTTGACTCACTGAAGGAAACTTTTATTGCAGTTACAGGTAGCACTGACGCTGTCACACATCAAGTGCTCGAACTGGCCGCCCGCATAAGCACGCGCGCCATGCCCATGCAGGAACACCAGCGCATGGCTATGCATATGTGTGCGGTGTGGATCAATAATTACAGCAACCATATGATGCATATCGGTGCGCAATTATTGAAGGAACATGGGCTCGACTTTGATCTGTTCCTGCCCATCATCCGTGCACACATGACCGCTTTGGAAACGCGTTCTCCGGAGCAATTGCAAACGGGCCCTGCTAAGAGAGGGGATATGGGTACGCTCGAACGGCACAGGCATTTGCTTACCCGGCATCCCGACCTGTTGCAGTTATATGATGATTTGTCAGAACATATTCTGAATACCTATTTAAAAAAATAATTTTGCACTGAATACGCGTTATGGTAAAGATCCGATTTGTATTTGAAGATGGCAGTGCCCCCAAAGAGGTGGAAATTGAACCGGGATATTCGGTTCTCGAGGCTGCCTTGCTGAATGATATCAAACTCAACCACAATTGTGGCGGTGTATGCGCCTGCAGCACCTGCCATGTGTATGTCGAAAAAGGCATGGAGCACCTTCCGGAAACCACCGAGAAGGAAGAAGACTTCATTGACCGCGCCCGCGATCCAAGGCTGAATTCACGCCTGAGTTGCCAGTGCGACCTCATGACTGATAATACCTATATTGAAATACTGGTTCCCGACCAGTCAACCATCATTGCTTCTTAACTTAGTTGATCACTGAATATATGAGCCATTTTGACGAACCACCTATCTATTGGAATGACCATGAGGATATTGCGCTGAAGTTGTACGAGCGATTCGGGGATGACTTTACCGAATCTAAGATCTATCGCATACGCTTCACCGAACTGCTGGACTGGGTGTTGGAAATACCTGAATTCAAAGGCACGCGCGAAGAGTGTAACGAAGGGCATTTGGAGATGATCCAGAGCGCCTGGGTGTACGAATGGCGCGACAACCAAAAATAATTCCTGCTGATTGTATCGGCTACCTGCCGTTTCCACCGTTCATAGAGAAAACACTTATGCTCCGAAACTGGATAGGTATCCTTCGCCCCGTTAACCTGTTGCTGCTGGCGGCTACACTGTATGCCATAGACGCATTCGTGTTGCAGCCGAACTTTTCTACCTACGGCATCGCCTTTTCCATGGATGAGGTGCACTTTTTTCTGCTGGTGGTGTCCATAGTCATGATATGCGCCGGCGGTTATATACTCAATGACCACAATGATGTGGCCATGGATAAGATCAACAAACCGGATAAAGTATTCATTGGGGAAGGTAGGATAGCACCGGCACTCGCTTTACGGGTGTATCTTATACTCAGTGTGGCCGGACTCGCACTGGGCATTTATTTAAGTCTGTATGTAGGCTTCTGGAAGCTGATCGCCGTCTACTTGTTGTGTATTGCCTTGTTATACTTCTATTCCACCACGTTCAAGCGACTGCCCCTGGCCGGGAACGTGATGGTTGCATTGCTCACGGGCATCAGCGTCATGATGGTGTTCGTGTTCGAGCCGCATCTCTATGAGTTGGCTCGACCGGCCGATTATTATATTGCCGGTCTGTGCACACGCTTCATCATCGCACTCGCCATTTTTGCTTATGCGCTCACCATGGTGCGCGAGATCGTAAAAGATCTGGAGGACATGGAAGGCGATGCAGCGTCAAACGCCCGCACTATGCCCATCGCCTGGGGTGTCGCGGTTAGCAAGGGCATAGGTGTGTTTCATGTGCTGTTCACCATGGCGGCATTGGTGTATCTGTATTATAACGTGCTTGATCCTGCACGGATATTATATAATATCTATTTGGGTATTATGGTTGCCGCAATGCTCATCGCTTCGGTATGGCTGGTGGTTGCGCGGAACAAGCGACACTATGCCCGGTTATCAGCATTCATGAAACTGTGCATGCTGCTTGGCCTTTTGGTTTTACCTGTCTACTATTATTATTTTACTTTGTAAAATATGAAGCCCATTATTCTTGCCTCCGGCTCACCGCGCAGAAGTCAGATACTCGACGCGGCAGGGTTTTCCTTTACGGTGATCAAACCGGATGCGGAAGAGGTGTTTGACGATAGCATGGATGTGATGGATGTGCCTTTGTATCTGGCAGGTAAAAAGATGGACCTCGCACTCACGATGGTGCAGGAAGAGGCTATCATCATCACTGCCGATACGGTGGTGATACTGGATGATACGATCATCGGTAAGCCGTTGGATGAGGACGACGCCTTTCGCATTCTCCGCTCGCTTTCCGGAACCATGCATCTGGTGGTATCCGGTGTGTGTTTGTATTATCGCGGTACGCGGTACGAAATCGATGTGACCACGAAGGTGTATTTCGATCACCTCACAGACCGGGAGATCCGCAATTACCTGCGCACCTGCAAGCCCTACGATAAAGCGGGAGCCTATGCCATCCAGGAGTGGATAGGGATGAACAAGATCACCCGCATCGAAGGTGATTACTATAATGTGGTGGGCTTCCCGATGAGCAAGATATATCCTATACTCACGGCTTTGCTGGCGATGTAAAAGGGCAGTTTCAGATGCCGGTATCGCGGATCACCTGTAGCATCGTATCGATCTCTTCTATCGTATTGTAATAATGCGGCGAGATGCGCACTATGCCATCTACCTGTTTGGCTTCAAGATCGAGCAAGGCGAACTTTTTAGGTGCGGCACCGCAATTGATGCCATGTTTTACCAGCACGTCGCGGAATGCGGTAGGTGCCGTTCGGTCTGAAACGAAAGTGATGATACTGCTGAGTTTAGAACCTTTGTCCATCAGACGGATATGTGCAAATTCGCTCAATCCTTTGCGCAGATGATCACACAGCCCGGCATTGCGAAGTGCAATGGCATCCGGTCCGGCCTGCAGATAATAGCGCATCGCAACAGCAGATCCGAGGATCAGTGCATACGACTGCTCCACATATTCAAATCGCCGGGCGTCCGGCATGGGGGTGAATGTGTGGGCATCGATCCAGTCGGCCCCGCGCATATCCGGTAACATGGGCATGGCACCGCGCTCAAGCGCTTTGTTGCTCACATAGAGCAACCCGGCACCGCGCGGACCGCGCATGAATTTGCGCATGCTGAAGGTCAGAAAATCACACTGTATACGCGTTACGTCCAGCGGCAGCTGGCCGGCACTTTGGCAGGCATCCACAAAATAGGGGATATCTTCCTCTGCACATATCCGGCCGATATCTTCTATCGGCTGTACCATGCCTGTGTTGTTCGGAACATGTGTGATGCTGACCAGTGCAGGTCGATGTTTTTTTATGCAGGAACGTATTTCATCGGGGTCGGCTTCGCCGGAGGCAGCATTGCGCGCCCTAACGATACGAACACCGAAACGTTTTTCCAGCGCGATGAATTGTATCTGACTGCTGACGTAATCGTTGATGGTGGTCAGGATCACATCGCCTTCCCGGAAAGCGATGGAGGAGAGTGCCTTGGAAAAACCATCGGTGGCGCTGTTCACGAAAGCGATATTGTGTGGTTCCGCATGCAGAACGGCTGCACCGGCATGATAGAAATCATCCAGTTCTTTGGTGCGTGCGGCGGCCAGCTCATATCCGCCGGTAAGGGACTCTTCTTCCAGGAATTGCCTGACGGCATCCACCACAGGCTTGGGATGCAGTGAACAACCTGCATTGTTGAAATGGATAAGCTGCGCACATCCGGGTGTGTCGCTACGAAATTGTGCCAGCGGGAACATAGTGATCAGAATAAACCGTACAATTCGGTTTGGACACGCTGAATGACGGTGCCCAGGTCTTCCTGGCTTTCGGCAAAATTGCACTGGTCGATATCGATCACCAGCAGTTTGCCATGTTTATACTTGCTGATCCATGCCTCATAATATTCGTTCAGCCTGCGCAGATAATCGAGGCGCAGGTTGTCCTCATATTCGCGTCCCCGTTTTTGTATCTGGTTTACCAACGCAGGTATGGACGCACGCAGGTAGATCAGGAGGTCGGGTGGTGAGATCAGTGAGGTGATGGAGTTGAATATTTCCGTATAGTTCTGAAAATCGCGGGTGCTCATCAATCCCATTGCATGCAGGTTAGGTGCGAATATTTGCGCATCCTCATAGATGGTCCTGTCCTGAATGATGGTCTTGTTGCCCTTCTGAATATCGAGGATCTGCTTGAAGCGGCTGTTGAGGAAGTATATCTGCAGGTTGAATGCCCATCGAGGCATGTCCTGATAAAAATCATAGAGGTAAGGATTGTTCTCTACATCCTCAAAATGGGTTTCCCATCCGAAGTGTTTGGCGAGCAGTTGTGTGAGGGTGGTCTTCCCCGCACCGATATTCCCGGCTACGGCCACATGCCTGATGATACGGCCGTTGTCTGGCACAGGCTTGATGATAGCAGGAGCCTTCGCTGCTTTTTTGGGCGCCTCCTGTTTTGCAGGGGCTGTTTTTTTAGGAGCAGATTTAGCCGGTTTCTCTTTTTCCTGCCTGGCTGCTTTTTTGGCAGGCGCCTGTTTTGCAGCCTTGGTCGTCTTCTTGGCCGGCTTATTGGATTTTGCCATCGTTCGGGTTATTAGGATTCACCTTGAAAGCAGTGTGTGAATGGCTTTCAAGCAGAGGTTAAAAGTAGTTAATTCCCATTATTTTTCGCACTTCCGAAACGGTTTTTTGTGCGCTCTCCCGCGCAGCTTCACCGCCGCGTTTGATCACCTTACCCAGATAAGCCTCGTCGCGGATCAGTTCATTGATGCGTTCGCGAATAGGGGTGAGGTAACGGATCATATCCTCCGCCAGCTGTTTCTTCAGATCACCATACCGTATGGTGCAGTTGTTCCAGGTGTCATCAAAGTGTGTGATCGTTTCCGGTGTGCTCACAATGCGCATGAGGGCGAACAGGTTCTCGATCTCCTGCGGCTTTGCACTGTGCATGGCCGTTGGACCGGCATCGGTCTTGGCGCGCTTGATCTTTTTCAGGATAGAATCGGGCTCCTCATTCAGAAATATCGCATTGGTTTCGCCGCCGGTCTTGCTCATCTTCGTTGAACCGTCGAGCCCGGGTACCTTCACCAGTTCCTCACCAAAATTATAGGCCACCGGTTCAGGGAAGAATTCAACACCGTAACGCGAGTTGAATCGCTTCGCAAAATTGCGGGTCATCTCCAGATGTTGCTCCTGATCTTTGCCTACCGGCACTTTGTGTGCACGGTGTACGATAATATCTGCAGCCATCAGCACAGGGTAGGTGAGCAGGCCGGCATTGATGTTCTCCTTGTGGATCTTGATCTTTTCTTTGAAGGTGGCCACTTTCTCCAACTCACCTTTATAGGCCAGCATGTTCAGCAGCAGGTATAATTCGGGGATCTGCGGTACATCGCTTTGCACATAAATGACCACTTTCTCCGGATCTAACCCGCAGGCAAGGTAGGTGGCGATGGTTTGTTTTACGAGCACCTTAAGCTCCTCCGGGTTGTTGTGGGTGGTAAGGGAGTGATAATCGGCGATAAAAAAGTATCCCTCCATGGAAGGATCTTCAGATAAACGCACGTAATTGCGCACAGCACCGTAATAATTACCCAAGTGCAGGATGCCCGTGGGCCGCGTTCCGCTCACAACAATTTCCATGCGGCGAAATTAGGAAAAAGATGCGGTATGTATGGGCCGGAGTGGGGGTGCCGGGCTCCGTTAAACTGTGTGAAGGATAGGGCAGGGGAAGGAAAATCCAATTACCTTTACGGTATGAAAGTGGACAAGGACCTGATCGATAAACTGGCCGGTCTCGCCAAACTGGAGTTCTCCCCTGAAGAGTGCACGGCAATTGAGCAAAACCTCTCCAATATGCTGGATTTTGTCGACAAACTGCGCGAACTCGATGTCACCGGTGTGGAACCGCTGGTGTATGTGAATCCACAAACCAATATCATGCGCCCGGATGAACCGCATATGGAGATATCCAAGGAGGAGGCGTTGAAGAATGCTCCGCTAGCCGACAGCGATTATTTCAAGGTGCCTAAAGTGATCCGCAAATGATCCAGACACCGGAGATCATTGCGCTGCGGGATATCCGCAAAACGTACGATCTGGGCAAGGTCAAGATCGAAGTACTGAAGGGCGTTAATGCCGTTGTTCGGAAAAATGAATATGTGGCCATCATGGGCCCCTCCGGATCAGGCAAGAGTACACTCATGAATATCCTCGGCTGTCTCGATAAACCTACGAGCGGGCAGTATGTGCTGAATGGCACCGACGTAAGTCGCATGGATGAGGATCAGCTGGCCGAGGTGCGCAATAAAGAGATCGGCTTCGTTTTCCAGACCTTTAACCTGCTGGCCAGGCTCACCGGGATAGAGAATGTGGCCCTGCCGCTGATCTATGGTGGTGTGAAGAAGTCGGAACGCGTGGAAAGGGCAGAGAATATCCTGAAAGCAGTGGGCCTGGGGCACCGCATGCACCACAAGCCGAATGAACTCTCCGGTGGAGAGCGTCAGCGGGTGGCCGTGGCACGCGCGCTGGTGAACAACCCATCTATCATTTTGGCCGATGAGCCTACAGGTAACCTCGATACCAAGACCAGCTATGAGATCATGGAGCTGTTCGAAGAGATCCATGCCAAAGGCAATACGGTCATTATCGTTACACACGAAGAAGACATCGCCCGTTATGCGCATCGGATCATCCGTATACGCGACGGTGTGATCGAACGCGATGAGCAGAATGTGAACAAATTGAACCCAACGGAGTTACGCAATAACCTCGTTCCCTAATGCGCTGCTGACAGCAGAGGCCATACTATGAAGATCTATACCAAGAAAGGCGATTCCGGCGAAACATCACTGATAGGCGGCACCCGCGTGCCCAAGCACCATTTGCGGGTGGAGGCCTATGGTACGGTGGATGAACTGAACGTGTGTATAGGCCTGATCGCCGACCAGCACATCGATGCGGCTGATAAAACGCTCTTACGTACCATTCAGGACAGACTGTTCACCGTTGGCGCCGCGCTGGCCTCTGATCCTGAGCGCTCGCGCATGGCGATCCCCGATCTGCTGGAGTCAGATGTTACGCTCCTGGAACAGGCTATTGATGCCATGGATGCCGTATTGCCGCCACTCCAAAACTTCATATTGCCCGGAGGCCACACCACAGTGTCCTTCTGTCATCTGGCTCGTGTCGTTTGCCGCAGGGCCGAACGCGTGGTCACCCACCTCGCGGAAGAGTCAGCTGTTGAACCGCTTATTCTCACCTATCTGAACCGACTGAGCGATTTTCTCTTTGTGCTGGGTCGGAAAACGGCATTGGATCTGCAGGTGCCGGAAATACCGTGGCAACCCCGCGGCTGAGCCTTTAAAAATCCTTTCAGATACAGAATTGGCGCGGATTTTGCCTGATTTCGCGCCAGGTGAACACTTTGTGCACAAGAGGAGTTGTAAAAGATCAAAAAACCCATATTTTTGCGCCCAATTAAAAAACCGGAAGATTATGTATTGGACACTTGAACTTGCTTCCTATCTGGAGGATGCGCCCTGGCCGGCAACCAAGGACGAACTGATCGATTATGCCATCCGTTCAGGTGCTCCTATCGAGGTGATCGAGAACCTGCAGGAGCTGGAAGATGAAGGGGAATTCTATGAGGGTATTGAGGATATCTGGAGTGATTACCCCACACATGACGATTTCTATTTCAACGAAGACGAGTATTGAAAGGGAAATACCTGAAACAAAAAACCCTGCCATTGGCAGGGTTTTTTGTTTATATCTGTGATTGCCGCTGCATCAGTCAATGATGAGCATAGCATCTCCGTAGCTGAAAAAGCGGTATTTCTCCTTCATGGCCACTTTGTAGGCTTCCATGGTCTGCTCATAACCCATAAAGGCGGCCACCATGATCACCAGACTGGTCTTGGGCAGGTGGAAGTTGGTCACCATAGAGTTGCAGATGCTGAAGTCATACGGTGGGTGAATGAACAGGTTGGTCCATCCTTCCTCCGGCTTCAGTCGGCCCGAAGCGGCAACAGCGCTTTCGCAGGCTCGCATGGTAGTAGTGCCGATAGCGCATACCTGCTTGCCGGCATCCAATGCTTTGTTGACCACATCAGCACATTTCTGGTCTATCTTAAAGTATTCGGCATCCATCTTATGCTTGGACAGATCCTCCACGTCGATGCTGCGGAATGTTCCCAAACCTACGTGCAGCGTGAGTTCTGCGAAATGAACGCCCTTGATCTCCAGCCTTTTCAGCAGTTCGCGACTGAAATGCAAACCGGCCGTTGGCGCAGCTACAGCGCCCTCATGCTTGGCAAAAACGGTCTGGTAGCGCTCGCGGTCAGAATCCTCAGGCTTGCGTTTGATGTATTTCGGCAGCGGGGTTTCACCCATGATCTCCAGTATGCGGCGGAGTTCTTCAGCGGTGCCGTCATGCAGGAAGCGGATGGTGCGGCCGCGGGAGGTGGTGTTATCCACTACTTCGGCTACCAGCATATCATCATCACCGAAATACAGTTTGTTGCCCACACGGATCTTACGAGCGGGGTCAACCAGCACATCCCACAGGTGCATCTCGCGGTTCAGCTCTCGCAGCATAAATACCTCGATCTTGGCACCGGTCTTCTCCTTGCGGCCGTATAAACGGGCCGGGAACACCTTGGTGTTGTTCAGCACCATCACATCGTCCTCTGAAAAATAGCCGAGGATATCCTTGAATTTCTTGTGTTCTATCTTTCCCGTCTTCCGGTGTACCACCATCAGTTTGGATTGGTCGCGCTCGGCAGTAGGATGTTGGGCAATGATGTCTTTAGGGAGGTCAAAATTGAACTTGGAAAGCTTCATAAAACTTACGGGTTTTACACTTTTAGACCGCTGTCGCGGAGGTAGTAAGGGCGCAAAATTAACCATTCTATAACTAATTCACTAAGTATTATGGGGTAACTTTGTCGCAATGGTTGCCATCCTCAGGACGATCTCGGAAACCTTGAACCAGGTTTTTCAGGAATTGCGGAACAATAAACTCCGCACCTTCCTGTCGTTACTGGGCGTTACCATTGGTATATTCTGCATTATCGCTGTGCTCAGCGCGGTAGATTCCCTGAAGCGGAATATGGAGAGCGGCCTGAATAAACTGGGCACCGACATGATCTACATCACCCGCTGGCCATGGCAGTTCAGCGATGAGGAGTATACCTGGTGGGAATATATCAAAAGGCCTACCATGAAATACGAGGACTACCAGGTGCTCTCTGATAAACTGACCAAGGCCAAAGCGGTCGCCATCGAAACCTGGCTGAATGCAGAAGAGGTGAAATTCCGCAGCAATACCATTACCTCTGCCAGTATCAGCGGCGTCACCGATCAGTATAATGAGGTTTACACGATGAACTTCATGGATGGCCGCTACTTTTCAGCCAACGAATCAGTAGGTGGCGGAGCCGTGGCGATCCTGGGCTATGAGGTTGCACAGGAATTATTCCCTCCGGGGATCGCTCCGGTGGGTAAATATATTTTGGTCAACTCCAACCGAATGCAGTTCAAACTGCGTGTCATCGGTGTGCTGGAGAAGGAAGGGGAGAGTATCATCGACATCTCGAATGATAATAGTATCATCATCCCATTCAATTATATCCGCCGCATAGTAGACATGAACAGTCCCATGATGGACCCGATGATCGAGGTGCGTCCTAAAGAAGGAGTGTCGGCCGATGAGATCAAAGATGAGATCTATCCCATCATGCGCAATGCCCGGAATCTCCGACCTGCTGAGGCGAACGACTTTGCAGTGAATGAGGTGACGTTGGCGGCAGATGCTCTGGACAGCATGTTCGCAGTTTTGAATATCGTAGGTTTCATCATCGGCGGTTTCAGTATTCTCGTAGGAGGATTCGGGATCGCCAATATCATGTTCGTGAGTGTGAAGGAGCGCACCAGCATCATCGGGATCAAAAAATCACTGGGAGCTAAAAATTATCTGATCCTAACTGAATTCCTGATCGAGGCGATCATTCTTTCTCTTATCGGCTGTTTGCTGGGACTGCTGCTGGTGTGGATCACGATGTTCGTTGCCGACCAGGCAACGGATTTTGGATTCATCCTTTCCCTTCAAAATGTGCTTATCGGTGCCGGAATATCTATCGGCCTGGGCATTCTGGCCGGTATCTTACCTGCCATCACGGCCAGCCGCATGGATCCTGTTGAGGCCATACGGACAAAATAATTTTTCTTTATGGAATACACCGTCAGAACTGACGGCCTTGTCTGCAATATGTAGGTATATCTTGTTGTAGCCTATCGATCACTTCAGATGCGTGAGCGCCTCCTTGAGTAACTGATCGCGGTCTACCGGTACGACACCGGCATGTTCGCATACCAATCCGCCGGCAAGGTTGGCAAGTCCGAGCAATGTTTTTGCATCTGCACCTGCAGCAAGGCACAATGCCGCTACGCTGATCACCGTATCTCCGGCACCGCTCACATCGGCGATATCGCGCAGATGGGCAGGCAAGCGATGCGAACGTTTATGATGACGCAGGTACATGCCATGTTCACCTAAGGTAAGCAGAGTGATCTCATGCGGCAATAATTGCTTCAGGGCATCAGTGGCCATGTTGAGACTGCGGGTATCCAATGCTTCCGGCATGCCGTCCAGCGAATCGCGTATCTCACGCAAATTGGGTTTGAACAATGTGCAACCTGCAAATGCATAGAAATGTTCTTTCTTGGGATCAACGGCAACAGGTATCTCCTGTGCATTGCACAGATCAATGATCATGCGGATGCGCGAGGCAGATAACACACCTTTATCGTAATCTTCCAGTATCACCACATCCGGTTTGCTTCTGCGGATGAACTGCATAATACTCGCTTCAAAAGAGGCTGCGGTTTCCGGGATAAGATCTTCATTCAGCTCATGATCGATGCGCAACATTTGATGCTGTTTGGCTATGATGCGCATTTTTGAAGTGGTGATCCGCTCATCCGCGGCCATCAGATATTGACCCTTGATCTTATTGTCCTTCAGCAATTCCTGCAACATCAGGGCATCGTGGTCGTTGCCCGTAACAGAAAACAAATATGGAGTGGCGCCCAAAGCGCGCACATTCACGGCCACATTGGCAGCGCCTCCGGGACGGGCATAAGCCTGACGTACTTCAACTACAGGCACCGGTGCTTCCGGAGAGATCCGGTCGGCAGTGCCATGCACATATTTGTCGATCATCACATCGCCGATGATCATGACCTTGATGTGCTCAAATGTCTTAAACAGGTTGCGGAGCTGTGCAGCAGTGGCCATAGCAGGAGTTAATGTAATTGTTCAAGTGCATGCTGCATACGACGCATCGCTTCCTTCAGTTTGTCATCTGAAGTGGCATAGCTTAAACGAATGCAGTTGTCATCGCCAAAAGCGCTACCCGAAACAACAGAAACATTGCCGGCATGCAACAGATAAAGCGCCATTTCATCTGCGTTTTGGATGACAGTGCCCTGATGGGAGCGACCAAAGTAGTTGCTCACATCCGGGAAGAAATAGAAC
Organism: Chitinophagales bacterium; assembly: GCA_036734545.1. GTDB lineage: Bacteria > Bacteroidota > Bacteroidia > Chitinophagales > BACL12 > UBA7236. The sequence goes on along the minus strand of DAIMYJ010000001.1, from coordinate 83,869 downwards.
GCACCCTGCGGGTTGTTCAATTTAAGTCCTTTGATCTCCTTCAGGTGACCATACACCAATTCCTTTCTGCGCAGAAAGGCGGCTTTCATCTCATCTACTGTATCTAACGGCCCATTAAGGGCGGCGATCGTGGCTCGTTGAGTTATGCTGCAGGTGGCCGATGTGTATTGACCCTGCATTTTATCACACGCCTTGGCGATCCAGGCAGGTGCACCTATGAATCCCAATCGCCAGCCGGTCATGGCAAATGCTTTTGATAATCCGTTCACGGTGATCACGCGGTCATAAATAAATTCGAACGCGGCCATGCTGGCATGCCTGCCGGTGAAATTGATATGCTCATAGATCTCATCGCTGATCACATAAACATGCGGATGGTTGGCGATGACCTCGGCCAGACCCCTGAGTTCATCCTCCGTATACACAGATCCGGTAGGATTGCACGGAGAGGAGAACATGATGAGTTTGGTCTTGGGCGTGATCGCTGCTTCGAGTTGTTGCGGTGATATCTTGAAATCAGATTCGATCGTGGTGGGGATCTCCCTGATCACACCTTCTGCCAGTCGCACCATGGCTGAATAACTTACCCAGAACGGGGTAGGGAGGATCACCTCATCACCGGGATTCACAAGGCACAATACCGCATTGATGATAGACTGCTTGGCGCCGGTAGAGATCACGATCTGCTCCGGTGTATACTGCAAATTATTCTCGCGCAGGAATTTTTCAGAAATAGCCTTGCGCACATCGAGATAACCGGCTACCGGGGTATAATGGGTAAAACCATCATCGATCGCCTTCTTGGCGGCTTCACGGATATGCAGTGGTGTTTCAAAATCAGGCTCGCCGAGACTCAGGTCAATGATGTCGCGACCCTGACTTTTGAGTTCACGTGTCAACTGAGCCATTTTAATGGTGGCTGATTCATTCAGATTGGCAATACGTGCTGCAAGATCGTGCATACTCAGGCTTTACGGTGCGAAAATAGGAAAAAGAATGCTGGTGGCGGCGATGGGGCTGTTCGTTCAGGCATAGGTGTGCGGTCAGCTGAAAAAATATCTGAACAGTCGTTTCAGGGTGTTCACCTTGCCCTGATGGTAGGGTGGATAGCGTATGGAGAGGTCGGGGAAGAATTTTCGGTGCATCACACTCTTCTGATGACTGAACACATCAAAGGAGTATTTCCCCTGATATTTTCCGATCCCGCTGGCGCCTTTGCCTCCAATGGGCAGATGCAGGTGGCCGAAATGCAAAACCACCTCATTCACCACCATGTCGCCCGAACTGGACTCTTCCGCAAACTGCTGCACAGAGCGCTTGTCGGTGGTAAACAGATATAATACTAAAGGGTCGGGATTCTGCTCAAGGATCGGCCAGACCTCGTCCGGATGTGTATAAGAAATTATGGGCAGAACAGGGCCAAAGATCTCTTCCCGCATGATGGGCGCCTGCATATCGGTCACCTCGATCAGGGTTGGTTCGATAAAGCGCAATTCCGGCTTTACGGTACCGCCATAGATCACTTTTTGGCCCTCTATCAGTCTTTGTATGCGGGCTACATGCTGCTCGTTGATGATACGGCCGTAGTCTTCCGATGCGATCAGGTCATTGTGAAAGAACGAATCAATATTCCGGATGATCTTTTCGATCAGGGCATCGCGAATACTGCTATGCACGATCAAATGATCCGGTGCTACACAGGTTTGTCCGGCATTGCTGAATTTACCCCACGTGATCCTGTTGGCTGTGATATCCAGATCTGCAGAAGGTTCTACGATGCACGGATTTTTACCACCCATTTCCAGCACAACGGGGGTGAGATTCCTTGCCGCCGCCTGATAGACAATGCGTCCCACCTGACTGCCACCTGTATAAAAGATGAAGGCGTAGGGTTGTTCCAATAATTTACTGCTACCGGCCGCATCGGTATTGACCACATGCAAGTAACCGGGATCAAAATGGGTGTTGATCATTTTCTCAATAACGGCAGCGGTATGCTGAGCATGCTCTGAAGGTTTGATGATGGCTGTGTTACCTGCAGCGATGGCACCGAGTAAAGGACGCATACTGAGCAAAAAGGGGTAATTCCATGGGGCGATGATGAGCGTATTGCCGTAAGGGATGGACTGGATGTAAGAGCGGGAGCGAAAATGAAAGAGCGGTGTGCGCAGGGGTTTTTCTCGCATCCACTTTTTCAGGTTGCGCATAAAATAATCGGCTTCCGTAAGCATGACACCCACTTCAACGCCCCAGCCTTCAAAAGTGGACTTGTGCAGGTCCTTATGCAGCGCGTCCAGCAATGCCGGCTCGTATTCGGTGATCAGCTGCCGCAACTTTTTCAGCTGCGTCATCCGGAATGTATACGGTAATGTGGTCTTGGTGGCGAAAAAAGCTTTTTGTGCAACTACAAGCTCAGCATAATTCATGCGTGAATGGCATTATTGAACAATGATTTTTCTGATCAACTGACCATCCGCTGCGCGCATGTGCAGGAAGTACATGCCTGCCTGTGCATGGCCCAGATCTATTTCCAGTGTGGTGTACCCCGAAGCCTGCATCACCTGCCTGTCATACATGAGCTCTCCCAGCATATTGGTCACATATACATGAACATCCTGAGGGTTATTCAGTTCAAAGGTGCAAATGAACTGACCCTGGTTGGGGTTGGGCATTATTTGCAACTGCTGAATGAATTGTTCTGCAATACTCTGAAATACAAAATCCACTTCCACGGAATAAGCAACACAGATGCCGTTGACGGCAGCCACCTGATACAGGCCTTCAATGGCCGGTGTATAGGATGTTTCTGTGGCTCCAGGAATCGGACTGCCGTTAAAATACCATTGCACGTCCCAGGTGCTGGAGGTGGTGAGGGTGTTGCCGATCACTATGATATTCGGAGCGGTAGGTTGTTCAAATACCGTGATGACCGTCGAGTCGGAAGCAGCGGCACAGCCGCCTACGCCTGTGGCTGAGAGCATGTAACTACCGGAAGAAAATACGGTCAGCTCCGTTCCGTCAGCTCCGGGTATAGGACTGCCGTCCAGCAGCCACTGATATTCGATACCGGCTAACGGAGTGGTGGAAAGCACGGCACTGTCGCCGGAACAGAAAGTGGTCTCACCATCAATCGCCAGAACCGGTGTGGTTACGGCAGGATATACCGTGATGGTGTCGTAGAAAGTATAGGAAATGATGGGATGTGAAATATTGATCTCCAGCTGATGACTACCTGAGGTAATAAGCGTGGTGCCAACATCATCACCACCGAAAGTGAATGAACCACAATTATCATCACCACCGGCCAAACCGCCGTCATCATCTTTCATCTGCATGGTATAGGTGGCACCGGGGTCTACCGGAACTGACAAGGTAAAGGTGATCGGCGGGTAGGTGTCAGCAAACCCGGGTTCTGTATTGATGCCTAATGCATCACACTTCAGATAGAGGTCAGGTTTCTCTGTTTCAATTAGTCCGGTGCAGCCGAAGATCGTGCAGTCATCGCAACCGCTCGCCACAGCGGTGGCGTATTCCAGCGTATAACCGAAAGTGTCGATGGTCACGGTATGAGTGATCACGTAGTCCGTAGGAACACCGCCGATAGCCGTATAGGTTTGTGTGGGCGGGAATTCAGACGTGCTGGTTGATCCGTTCCCGAAATCCCAGGTATAGCTGAAGCCTGCAGCGCCCATGCTGTGCATGCTAGTCTCAAAATCCACGCTGAGAGGTTCGCAGCCGAAGGTGGCCGATGGGGTGAATCCGCCGCCGGCAACAGCTGCAGGTAATACCTCCAGAAAAATACTGTATTCAGCAGCTTGGTCGCCACCGGGTAATTCGAGCGTGGCCACCAGCGGAACTACCACTTCATACCATCCCGGCACCAGCGGCGTGCCGCATACGCGGGCGCATCCGTATAGGGTTACATCCGGATCGTAATCAACAGGCAGATCACCAAGATTGGTGCTCACACTCATCCCGTATGGCATCCCTACCGGTTCCATGATATGGTAATTGAGAAACTCCAGAGTGCCCACCACATCTACCGTGGTGTCTTCCTGCATCACAAAGGTGATATCGGCCTCATAATACTCCCCGGCAGTGGCCGGTGGTAAGGTGTCGGGATAGACGCCCGGACTGATATACCCATAGTCGATAAGACATAAACTGCAGGCCTGGCCGGAGGCCAGTTGATAAATACTGATCATGAGGAAGGTCAGGAGTGTGGTTCTCAATGCCATGTGGTGTTATTTCACGGATGAAATTACGAAAATCGCTTAATATTCTATTCATATCAGCCATTGACCAGGGATGCCAAAAGCCCTTGGATTGTTAAGGGTATATGAACTCGAATGCAGAAAGAATGCACACTTAGGAGACTGCGGATATCCTTTGGTCGATGCTTATCATTATTGTGCACAAATCAGGGCACACAGTTGTACGCTCTACTGCACAGTGTAAATTGACAACTCGTTAATACGCTATTCACCTCCGATTAATCTGATCGCTTCATGGTTTATGTGAACACAATAAAAACACATTATGTATTTATGGTTTAGGTAACGTTGTGCACATAATCATCCTAGAATTTTGTCCCTGAAATTCAATCCATGAAAAGAAGGGATCTTATTCGTTCTCTGGCTGTATTAGCCGGTATAGGGGCTGGCTCAAATGTATGGGGTGAAACAACCCCTCACATTATTTCGGCACCCGTTCAACGTAAACGCGTCATGCGGATTGCACATCTCACCGACGTACATGTAAGCAATGATCCTGCATCCATGAAAGGGCTGGAGAAATGTCTGCATTACCTTCAATCGCTGCCGGATAAGCCAGACATCATACTCAATGGTGGCGATACGATCGAGGATGGACTATACAAGACCAGGTCTAAGGTGCGGTCGCAATGGGAAGCCTGGCGATCAGTCGTTGCAGCTAACAATGATCTGCCTATACAGTATTGTCTCGGCAACCACGACATCTGGGGATTATATAACCCAGCCAAGGACGCGAACTATGGTAAACAGTATGCTCTGGAAATGATGCGCGCTGAGAATCAATATTTTAGTTTCAATGCCGCAGGATGGCATTTCATTGTCCTGGATAGCACGCAAAAGAAAAAAAATGGACTTTGGTATACAGCGCGGCTGGATGAGGAGCAAATGGACTGGTTGCGCAAAGATCTGGCAGCTACTGATCCCCGAACCCCAGTGCTGGTGCTCTCACATATTCCAATCTTGTGCGCGAATGTGTTCATGGATGATATGAAGGTCAGAAACGGCAGATTTTCCATACCGGGCTCATGGATGCATACAGACGTAAAGGAGATCATTACACTCTTTGAGAAACACCCCAATGTGAAAGTCTGCCTGAGTGGGCATATTCATATGGCCGATGCAGTTCAATATAATGGCATCTCCTTTTATTGTAATGGCGCTGTGTCCGGTGACTGGTGGAAAAACGAATCCTATAAAGGAACGCCTGCAGGATTTGCTCTGGTTGATCTGTACGATGACGGTTCTCATCATAATCAATACGTCTCCTATGTGCGTTAACAATTGATTAATGCATAAATAATGATACACAAAGAAAAATTCAGGAGGATAGGTCTAAATTTAACGCCGGGTTGATATCCTGTATATGTCCAAGCCTGAACTATTTAACTGGGAGCAACTTGAAACTTCGTTAAATGCAGCTCGTAAGGCTCTTGATGGAGGTGTATGGGCGGATGTGTTACATAATTGCCATCAGTATCTCGCTCATTTACCGCTGTCCGTAAATGCAGAGGAAGCTAGCCCGGATTCACTTAAGCTATTTCGAACCTTTGCCGGTTCGATGATCGCTCAAAACCACACCTATGATTCGGTCGTCGATCTGCTGCGGGTAAAAGATGCATTTGCAGATTATGTCGCCAATTACTTACTCGCTCAGGATAAGAAAGGTGTTCAGGTGCCAACACCAATACCTGCCGTTGAAGACGCACATCTGGTATTGCATTTTTGTCTTGGATTGCATGCCCTGGTTGTCAGCAGGACTCGAGATGAATCATGAACATCGGCAGGACCGCTTGTGCGCCGATCTGATGTGCGCTGGCCAAAACAACAAAAGGTTGCTCTGTAAGGTGTTTTTGTCTAAGCCAAATGAATGTTAACGCACCAACGTGAAATTCCCGCGCTTCAGATAACGCACCCCATCCTCCCCATCGCCGGAAACGACATATACATATACATCCAGCTCCTGCTCCACACCGTTATACACACCATCCCAACCTTTGGCTGGATCGTTGGTCAGGAAGATGAGCTCTCCCCATCGGTTGTAAATGCGGAATTCATAGTTGAGCAGACCGTAATTCAAAGGCAGGAAAACATCATTGACGCCGTCATCATTGGGTGAAAAGGCATTGGGCACTTCCAGCAGTGAGATCGCTGCGATCAGGATCGTGTCGCAAATTTTATTTTCGCAGCCGTCGGCGTTGGTCACGGTAAGACATACGATGTAGGAGCCGGTATCGGCATATACGTGATTAGGATTTTGGTCGGTAGAAGTGAAGCCATCACCAAATTCCCACAACCATTCTACGGCATCTATACTGGCATCCGTAAATACCACGGGTTGAAATACATTGGCAGGGTAGGGAGTGAAGGTGTAATTGGCAACAGGATAATCAAATACCGTTACCGTAGCTTCTGTAGTATCATTCACACCGCAAATGCCATCCACTTCAGCTACCAGCGTAACTGTGTAAACGCCGGGATCACCATACGTATGAGAGGGATCTGTCTCAGTGCTGGTGCTTCCATCTCCAAAGTCCCATACATAGCTGACAGCATTCGTGCTGAGATTCGTAAAATTGACGTCCACCGGATAGCAGCCGCTGTTCGGATCAAGTATAAATAATGCGTTGGTCGGCGGTACGGCCAGCGCGAATTTAAATACACCAAGATTGCAGTTGGGTGCATTATTGGTGTTACTCACCACACCTTCCGTCGTCGGAAAATCATCCGAACCGCCACAACCGGCGCATACCGCATGATACACCACGCCGGACTTGTCAAATCGACTCGTGCCGCCATCGACGTGTTCATCAGAGATAGCTCCTCCAAAATAGGTAGCGTAGGAAAGATCGGCAAGGTCTTCACTGAATACGATCAGGTAAAAATCACTGCCGTCGGTGGTCGACTGAAATGCATCAGCAGTTACCGGCATATCATTTACGGTACCGGTCTCAAAATTGTAACCGATGTTCACATTTCCACCCCAGCCGGCAACGAAGATGTTATCACACACATCAACAAGGAAAGCAGTAGGACTGATATTCACCACATCATCTCCGGATCCGAATACGGTGGATAAGAGCAGGGTAGACAATGTGGAATCCAGTTTTGAGATATACTGTGAACTGCCGGGGTTGCTGTAAACATCACCAACCACCGGATAATCACCACGCGTTTGTCCGGTCACATAAATATGATTATCCTCATCCACCTCCGTAAGAAATGATTGGTCATACGCATTGGTGCCGATATACGTGAGATGTGTGATGTCGGAAGCATCATCCGGAATGATCATCAAATAGCCGTCTGCCGAACCACCGTTATAATCTTCATGTAAAGCACCCGGCGTGGTAGGCATGTTGCTGCTGGCCGTACCCCCGGATACGACGAATTTCGGGCCGTGCATTTTTTTGATGCTATATGCTCCATCTTCTGCCGTACCGCCGATGAAGCTGGACCACGAAAGCGTTGTCAAACCGGGATTGAATTTTGCGATGAAACCGTCCTGCGCGCCGCCGATCGTAGTTTGGAACGCACCGGCTGTTACCGGCAGGTTGGGCGAGCGGGTGCTGGAAGCGATGAATATATTTCCGGCATCATCCGTGATCACTTCTCCGCGTGCATGGTCACCATAGTTGTATCCGATCACACCGGTGTTCAGTGCATCATTGCTGGTGCCGCCGAAAAAGGTGGATCCGATCAAACTGCTGCCGTCGGCACTGAGCTTGGCAATGAAGGCGTCGCTGCCGGAGGGGAAATTCAATACCACATCCACCGTAATGGATGAACCGCCGTTGAAGGTCAGATCATAACATCCCGCAACCGTAGGAAAATTGGATGAACCGGTCGAACCATATATGATCAACTCCTCATCATCATTCACAATGAGCGAATAGGGGAGGTCCTGACTCGTTCCGCCCAGATAGGTGGAATACACTAACGAAGTGCCGTCTGGCGTGAACTTCGAAATAGTGATGTCGGCAATATAGCCCACACCTGCACCATTATAGGTTTCCTGCACGGCACCGATGGTTACCGGATAACCGTCGTCGAATGCAATACCACCACCATACAGGTATCCGTCCTCATCATAGGTGGCCGTATAGCCCCAGTTATCACTGGTGCTGCCGGAATAAGAAGCAAAAATGAGTGTTGCGGGATCGATGGTCAGCGCATATCGCTTGTCATATCCCTGCGGAAAGGAGAACTGTATGCGATTACCCTCCAGCCTGAATGCACAGGGCACTTCTATTTTTTCACCCTGGATCATCTGCCATGCAACAGGAGCCATTTCCACAACCTTGTTGATGGAGGTGATCAATTCCAGATTGCCATCAACGATGCGCATATCATCCAGTCCATCGTAACGAATGGAGATCATCTCTGCTGAAGCACCCGGTTCAACGATCAGATCATATTTCATGGAGTTACTGCGGCTGTATACCTTCAGGTCGATACCGGGATATAATCCCTTGTAATGCACCGTTCCGAATGCCGGCACCTTGCCTTTCCAGCGCGCAGGATCATTGCCGAGAAAATAGTTGTAGTAATTGCTGAAAGCATCTTCACCGCTCACCTGCGTCATCGGGTCAGCACCCTCAAAAACCGCTTTGAAAGCATGGCGCTTCACCACGAAATCATCCGGCTCGGTATGGGCACCCGAATGTTTGATGTGTCCGAGTTCTGACGCGTTTGAAAAATGCCACGTAAAGCCATTCCGCTCCAGGAATAATTGTCCGCCATACACGGCCGTTCTATACAAATAGGGTTCCGTCCACTGCCCGGCATTGGGGATGAATTGTATATCACCCGTATGCGCACGGGTAGCTCCAAAGGAAATATTCGTGAGGAGTAGTATTAGTATGACCGGTAAAAATCTGCTCATGCCCGAAAATATCGGTACTAATTTACGCCAAATAAAACATCTTTGAACCCGGAAAGCAGGATTTGACATGCCTATGATCGAACGGTTTGCAGCAGTTTTGGCTGAGCGTATCCGCGAGGGATTGCCCGGAGTAGAGGCGCATGCGCGTATGGCCCCGCCTTCACGTACCATCCGCAACTTTGTGCCCCAGGACTTCCCGGATGCCCGCATCGGCTGCGTCATGCTGCTGTTGTTCCCATATCAGGACCATGTGGGCATAGTGCTGATACAGCGGCCGGATTACGATGGGGTGCATGGCGGACAGGTCAGCTTTCCCGGAGGTAAAATGGAAGCCGGTGATGCCGATGCCTATGCGGCTGCCCTGCGGGAAACAGAGGAGGAAACGGGCGTACCGGCGCAGAACATCGCTTTTATCGGTAAACTGAGCGACGTCTATATCCCGCCCAGCAATTTCTTTGTGCACCCCTTCGTGGGGTATGTCACCGAACCGCCTGTGTTCCAGCCAGACCCACATGAAGTGGCGTCCATCATTACCATGCCGCTCAGCACCCTGCTGGAGGATACCGCACATTCCACCATGCAGATCATAAGGCCGAATCTGAGTTTTGAAACACCCTGCTACCTGTATGGGGAGCATCGCATATGGGGGGCAACGGCGATCATCCTGAGTGAACTGGAGGTGATCGTCAGGGAAAAATGGTTCGCACAGTGATGGGTTACTGCGGAAGGATGGACGTGTGAGGAGAGGACGTTATTTCTCTCTGAGGAACACAGCCTGCATCAGGGACTCCAGCTGTAGTTTCCGTTCTGCAGGCACCTGAACCTGCCGGAGGGCAACTCTGGCCTCCTCATAGTAAGTGGCCATGGTGAGTTCTGCTGCCGAGCGCACATCATGATCGGCATACACCTTTTTTACGGCAGCGATCTTCTCTTCTTCATTGACCGTTGGCGTGCTCAGCAAAGTGCGGAGTGCCGCAGCATCGGTGTCGTTGGCTAAGGCCAGCGCGGTTAGGGTAAGGAATGTCTTTTTATTCTGGATGATGTCGCCACCCGGTTTCTTTCCGAAATCTGCAGCATCGGCATACACATCCAGAATGTCATCCTGGATCTGGAAACTGATGCCGAGTTTCAGGCCGGCTTCATATAGCAACCGCGCATCCGCTTCAGGCGCCCCGGCTGCACGAGCACCGCAATACAGACAACAACCCAGCAGCACGGAGGTCTTAAAGGCGATCATGTGCAGGTAGTCATCTAAAGTCACATCCTCCCGGCGCTCGAAGTCCATATCCTCCTGTTGCCCTTCACACACTTCACGTGCCGTGGTATTGAACATATCGAGTATGTCAGGCAGGCTGTCCTTCGGTGCCTTGGCAAGCAGGATATAGGCCTGGATAAGCATCACATCGCCCGACAAAATTCCTGTGGTGACATCCCATTTCACGTGCACGGTGGGTTTTCCCCGTCGCACCGGTGCCTGATCCATGATATCGTCGTGCACAAGGGTGAAATTGTGGAACACTTCCATGGCCAATGCAACGGGAACATGCGGTTGCAGGTCATCTGTATAGAGTTGGGCAGCCATCAGCGTCAGGAGTGGCCGAATGCGCTTGCCCGATCCTGAAAGGATATATCTGGCCGGATCATACAGCCCTGCGGGTTCCTGTGGGAATCCCGCATCCTGGATGCCGGCTTCTATCATGGCTGCCAATGCACGCGTATCCTGCATGCGGCAAAGATAGAAGGTAAATTCCACCCAACGGTATATCCCTGCAATTGCGTTAATTTGTACATATGTCGGAACAGACATTTCCCGAGCTGCTGCGCGAGTTGTTATCGAAATACTACCTGCATTCCAAAGAGGTGGAACGGGAACTGCATGAAAGTGAGCAAAAGTTCAAATCTCTGCTCGAACAGCTTACCGATGCCATCTATTTTACGACCGTGGAAGGCCAGTTCGTGGAGTTCAACCGCGCAACGATCGAATTGCTGGGATACACGACCGACGAATTGCGTGAACTCAACGTCGCACAAACGTATGTATTTCCCGAAGATCGCACCCGATTCGCCGATATCATCAATGCGAACAATGAAGTGACCGACTATGAGGTGAAGCTGCGCAAAAAGAACGGGGAGGTGATCGACTGTCTCATCACGGCCAGCGTAAGGCAGGATGCCGATGGCAACGTGTTGGGGTATCAGGGTATCATCCGCGATATCACTCTGCGCAAAAAGGCGGAGGCGCTGCAGCGGGCAAAAGATCTGGCTGAGCAGGCCAATAAATTCAAGGCGGAATTCCTCGCGAACATGAGCCATGAGATCCGCACGCCCATCAACGCGATCATCGGTATGGTGCACCTCCTGCATCAGACGCCGCTCAGTGATAAACAGGTGGAATATTTACATGCCATTGATAATTCTGCTGACAACTTATTGCAGCTGATCAATGATATCCTCGATTTTTCCAAGATCGAAGCGGGCAAGTTGCAACTGGAAGAAAAATCCTTCAACATCCGTTCTGTCGTGGAGCAATTGGTGTCTACCATGCGCTTCAAGGCTACTGAAAAAGGGGTGCAGCTGATCCTGCAGATCGATGAGAATGTGCCGCCTGCTGTGGCCGGAGACCCGCTCAGGCTGAATCAGATCATGCTCAACCTGATCAGCAATGCCATCAAGTTCACACACGACGGTGAGATCACAGTGACCGTGAAACTGATCGATGTGATCGACGATAAGGCCAGGATGTATTTCAATGTGCGGGATACCGGTATCGGTATTCCACCCGACAGACTGAGCAATATCTTCGAAAGCTTTACGCAGGCGAATAGCGACACCACGCGCATTTATGGCGGCACGGGTCTCGGGTTGTCCATCGTGAAAAAACTCATCGATATGCTCAATGGAGCGATCATGGTCAAGAGCAAACTAGGGGAGGGGAGCGAGTTCATTTTTGAGATCGATTTCACCATCGCCAGAGATAATCAGGATATCCAGCTCGAACCGATCACGGAAGCGGCAATTCCGGATGTGGGCAATTGCAGCCTGCTCATCGCGGATGACCACCCCATCAATCAGCTGGTCACCTCTGAGCTGCTCCGCCATGCCTGGCCGCTGGCATCGATCGATGTGGCAGCCAACGGCCGGGAAGTACTGGAACGACTCGCAGTAAAATCCTATGACCTGATCCTGATGGATGTGCAAATGCCGGATATGAATGGACTGGAGGCCACGCGCACCATCCGCGCTATGGAAGGTCCGGTGGCGAGTATCCCTATCCTGGCCTTTACGGCCTATGCCACCACCGGTGAAGTGGAAAAATGCCTGCAGGCGGGAATGGATGATTATATCAGCAAGCCTGTGGTGCCCGGACTGCTATGCAGAAAGATCCACGACCTCCTGAAACGATCCGGCTACGATTTTGCGACACGTGTTCCGGATCAGACGCCCGGCATACATCCGCTGGACCTTTCCTACCTCGATATCATGACCGATGCAGACATCGAGCTCAAGGCACATATGCTCCGCATCATGCTCGACGAAACCCCCGGCGAACTCGACCTGCTGCAAAAACACCATGCTGCCGCCAACTGGGACGGCCTCCGGGCGGTGGCACATAAAATGAAGTCTACGGTAGAGTTCATGGGCCTGCGGGAAACACTCGACACACTGCGTCAGATCGAACTGGCAGCCAAGGAAAGACAGGGTCTTGATCAGCTGCCGGATAAAATTAATGATGTACTTTTGTCATGCCGTTCGGCCCTCACCGCCCTACAGGCTGAACTCGATAAATTGCAGGTCATATGAAGGATAAACAGTACAAAGTGTTTTTGGTCGACGATGACACCAAACACCTCATCATGCTCAAAAATCACCTGGAGAAGAAGAGCGCATACGACCTGAAGGTGAACATCTTCTCCAACGGAGAGAATTGCATGGACAAGATGCATGAGCATCCGGATGTGGTGATACTGGATTACTATCTCGACGGCATCAAAACAGATGCCGCGAACGGCCTGGAGATACTCAAAAAGATACGGCAACAATATCCCGATACCTATGTGGTGATGATGAGCGGCCAGGATGACCTGAAGGTGGCCATCGCCACCATCGACAATGGCGCCTATGACTATATCATCAAGGGTGAAAGTGCTTATGTGCGGGCGCAGATGCTCATCGACCACATCATTGAAAGTATCAATACCGCTGAATGGCGCAAGAGCGTGCGCCTGCGCGAGAACGCACTCGTGACCGGCTTTATACTGCTGGGTCTCCTGTTGATCTCCATCGCCTTGTATGACATGGGTGTTTTTGGTTGAGATCATACCTGCCGGCCTGTGATCTTCGTTTTTAGTCTGAAAGCTCGTACATGTACAAAACGCCAAATGCTGCACTCTACCGTTTAACCGTAGAGGAATTCAAGAATGCCGATAAGCATCCTTTCGTGGTCATTCTCGATAATATCCGCAGTCAGCATAACGTAGGCTCCGTATTTCGCACCGCCGA
>DAIMYJ010000001.1:68875-70113 GCA_036734545.1 Chitinophagales bacterium | reverse complement strand
ACCGCTTTTGTGTTCGGCCACGAAGTGCTGGGCGTGAGCGAAGAAGCACTGGCACTGTGTGACGGGGCCATCGAGATACCGCAGTTCGGCACCAAACATTCACTGAACGTTTCTGTCAGTGCCGGCATCGTTTTATGGGATGCCGTTACCAAATACCGTCAAAAAGCGGGGAAATAACCTTATTCCACCATCAGATTGCATCCGCGCAGATCGCTGGTGTCATACCTCCCTAATACCTCAAAGCGTCCGTCTGTCCTTACCTTACCCAGGTCGTCAGTGGCTATGAAGCTGCAGGAATACACATTCGCCAGATCGATCACATTGATACAGCCCGTGGCGCCGGCAGGCAGCAGTGCCAGCGGGTCTTCCGCATCGCGGATCAGTATGCGCATCCAGGGAGGGGGCTGAAACAAACCGTCCTGCAGGGCGTAGGCCTGGGATAATAATTCGGTCATTCCATATTCCGAATGCACATGGGGGACGCCAAAAGCGACTTTCAGGATCGTATGCAGTTCGGCACGGGTGATCTCTTCCCGTCGGCCCTTCATACCACCCGTTTCCATAAGCAGGAGCTCCGGGAACGATACCGGGAACTCGGCAGCAAGGTCCAGAAGCGCAAAACTTACACCGATGAGCAGGGTCGGCGTTTGGGCGCGGGCATTGTTGGCCAGGATCTCGGATAAAGCCCGGAGGTCGTGCAGGTAAAAACCGCTGTCAGGATGCCCGGAGGCTCGGATGAGCCCATCGCACATATATACCAGCGAACTGTTGCTGCGCTCTAAATAAGAAGGCAGCAATGCCAGAATACAATAACGTGCAGGATCGCCATATACTGAGGTAAAGCCCCGCAGGTAACTTTCGGCATAAATGAATGGGTCAGCAATAGCGTGCCGACTCACCTGCATGCCGGTGGTGCCGCTGCTTTCAAAGGTAAGCACAGGACTGCGGTCACCGCTGATCACCGGATGATGTTTAAAGGCGCTGATCGGCAGGAAGGGGATATCCTCCACGGCACGGATTGAAGACGGCTTTCTGTCGAGATTATGTAAAAATTCAGCGTACACCGGGTTGTGAGCAGCCTGCCAGTGAAATATGGCAAGTGCTTTGTCGTTAAAATTGGTGTCGTTGACATCCCAGATGCCCGAAGTGAACCCGGCGATGTCCTGCATTGTTTTCAAATGATGAATGGCGTACCTTTGAAGAGTAAAATTATGACGCGCTTACACAGCTTCCTAATG
>DAIMYJ010000001.1:8874-68775 GCA_036734545.1 Chitinophagales bacterium | reverse complement strand
GATCCCGTGGATACCTTCTACTATAAGATCTACATCCGCGACCGCGCCGGACACATCAGTAACACGGATTCCACAGCACTGATCTTTTTGAATTGTAACTGACCGATATCAGAGATAGATCCAGTCAACACCTTTTTTTAGCAGCGCCTGCGTTTGTTCTTCACGACTGCCGGGTTGCGGTTGGAAATTGTACACCCAGCTGGCTTCCGGCGGAAGGCTCATCAGGATGGATTCCGTGCGCCCGTCCGTTTCCAGCCCGAACTTTGTGCCTTTGTCATACACCAGGTTGAACTCTGCATAACGTCCTCTGCGCAGGAGCTGGAATTGCTTTTCATTTTTACCGTAAGGGATGTCCTTGTTGAGCTGCATGAGATGTGTATACACATCGGCAAACAGATTCCCAACGTCCTGCACGAAATGAAAACGCTGTGCCAGTGTGATCTGCTCGGTCTCTACTAAGCGGTCAAAGAAAATTCCGCCAATGCCGCGCGTCTCCTGACGATGCTTGATGTAGAAATAGTCATCGGCCCACTTTTTAAATTCCTTGTAATAAGCAGGATGATGCGCGTCGCAAACGTTTTGCAATTGCTCGTGAAAATACCGTGCCTGCGCTTTATCAATATAGATCGGCGTTAGGTCGATGCCGCCGCCAAACCATTTTTCGCCGCTGCTCACCTCAAAATACCGCACGTTCATGTGTATGATGGGCACCATCGGACTGAACGGATGTAATACAATGGATACGCCGGTGGCAAAAAAATCATGTCCGTGCACCTCCAGGGCATTGGCTATCCGGGCGGGTAAGATGCCGTGCACCTCAGAAAAATTCACACCGCCTTTTTCAATGATATTCGCATTATGGATGATGCGGGTCCTGCCGCCACCGCCGCCGGGGCGTTGCCATAACTCCTCCTCGAACACACCCTTACCATCGGTTTTCTCTAATTGGGTGCAGATGTGGTCCTGTAAGCCCTTAAACCAGTCGCTGATGGTAAACCGCGATATAGATCTCATGTTCCGGAGTTTGATTGCCTGCAAATGTAGAACAACACTGCCGACCACTGAATGATTTTGGTCACCGCCATGGGTTATTTAACACCCAGGTCTATGCGCAATCGCCGATTTCTGTTCACGGCGTCTTCCAGATCGCAAAACAAACCCTGTGTGTAAGCGGGTAGGGGGATCAATACGGTATTGGAGCTGTCGGGGCTGACCTCAGATGTCAGCGACAGCATGCGCATAAATGCGATCGGGATGGTGAGTGTATCACTTGTCGGCTGATATGGGGCGATCTGGCTGAAGGCCTGCAAATGCAGGATCAGCAAGGCACCTGTTAAAAGCGCTTTAAAAGGAATATACGTAGCCGATGCTGAGAATGGACATGCGCTGCGGTTCGTTGACATGAAATTCATGATCATAGATATACGAAACAGTCAGGTCGTGGTGTTTGTTTGGAGAAAAATCTATTCCGGCCTCATATCGCTGGTTGTCGAACTGATCCAGTTCGTTGCTCAGCGTATAAAAGATCTCACCCGATCCGAACACAGCCCAGTCTTTATTGAGGGTATAGTCAACAGAAAATTTGTTTCGCCACGCAGTCCCTTCACCACCGTCAGGTGCAGTGCTGTATTGATACTTGGTGCGAAAACCGATATCCAGATCGCCGAACCCTTCCCTGAACGACAGCCCGAAGCCCCAGCGATGGGTGTTGCCGCCGTCGCGCACCGAATAACGGTATTCTCCGGCCGCCTTGATCTTTTTCGTGAACCGGTAACTTATCTGGGCATGGGAATTCGACTGATACAGGTCGGCAACAGAGGCATTGTATCGAAACTCCTCGGCAACCTCTACCGATATATCCTTGATAGGTTCAAACTTAACCCCGGTATAGGTCCACACAGCGCCATCCGTATGCTGCGCAACCGCAGATCCGATGATCGCCAGAAAGGCCAATAGGGTAAGGACGTGTTTAGTCATCGTCATCATCAAAACCGGACGGATCTTCTCCTTCTGCCGTGGTCTTTGCTTTAAAGTATACACGCACCCTGGCCATATCCCGCAGAAAATCGGTGGTCAGGATCTCAAAAGAGCGTATGTCGAGTCCGGTCCGGTTCTTCAGGTCGGCAAGCATCTCCTGACGCCTGTCGGGCTTGATATTCTCGATCTTTTCGTATTCGATGATCTGTTCACTCAGCCCTTCGCGATACCACAGGCGCTCCAGGAAATAGGTGGCAGCTACCAGTGAGAAGTTGGTGAACAACAATTCAACGAAGGATACCTTTTTTGTGGTAAGCGCATTGATAACGGCTACAGCGATCACCAGGAACAAATAGGTCATTTCCTTCATCGGTATACTGATCGTCCGATAGCGGAGGATACTGAAGATGGCAAACAACCCGAATGCAAATCCCATCTCCAGCTTGATGCCGGAAAGCAGATAGCACAGGAAGAATACCAGCATGCTGAAGATATAGAAACTGAACGCATAGTTCTTATTTTTTCGGTCACTGCGGTAAATGAACTTCACCAGAATGAACACGATGATGAAATTGAACAGCGAACGCAGGACCAGATCGTAAATATCCTCGTCAAAGAATTTAAGGTCGAGGAATTTAGCATCCTCTTCGGATTGAAGTAATAGGTTAAACATTTTCTATGCGATTGATTTGGAGTTTCTTGAATTTGAAATTATTCTGTTTCAGATGATCATACATGAATGCGGCACCTACGCTATACTTGCTGATACGCGTCTCCGGACATAGGTTCTCGCGCATGGCGATCTTAAAGGGCGAACCTGAAGAGCTGCTGTCGAGCTTGAGTTCTGCAATACACAGGTTGCGCAAAACCTTTTCTTCGCCATCGGTTTGAAAACGCAGATCAGTATCAATGGTCGCGCGCTCGTTCATCCGGTTGCTCACCAGCGTGAAACGGCGGAAGTCATTCAGCAACGTGGCACGCAGTGCGTCGGGATCATAAGGGGTATGCGTGGCGATGAAGGCCTTGGCTTCAGGTGTGAGCTCAGCATTGAACTCCGGAATGCGGATACGCGATTTGATCGTACGACCTGTATTGATCTTGAACTTGATCTCCAGGAAATTGAGGTCGCTCTCCACATACTGCCGGATGCGGATCTTATACCGGTTCACACGTTTGTTGTGATGCGCAGTGTAACAATCGAAGCCGGGCGTGTCAAAGTAAATATTACGATACGTGAATAGCCTGTGTCCGCCGATCTCCAATACCTTATAACCCGATTGTAACTCTTCCAGGATGTCATGGAGCTTCCTACGATCGAAAAAATACTTGGTATCCTTCCGGTTCATCAACTCCACCTTGTCCATCTCCTTCAGGGAAATGGGCTGGAGCGCTTGTAATATGTGTTCGAGGGATTGCAATCAGCGACTTTCAATTACGATATCCGGCACTTCTACGATCTGATTGTTTTCCGTGATCTCCACCTCGGTCATACGCACCTCCACAGAGCCTTCACAGGTGAGGCAGTCGCTGTAAGCGAAGATCGTGTAATTGCCCTTTCTCAGAAAAGGGAACTTATATGTGCCATCGTAACTGGTGCGTGTTTCATCATCAAACCCTGCATTGTCGCCGTATACTATGTATACGCGGATCTCACCGCCATAGTATTCCTGATATAAAGTGCCAAACTCATTATACCGTTCCACGAAGATCTTGCCCTGTATGGTGCTGGTGCCGCCTTCGCCGGGAAGACTGCTGCATCCTTGTATGCCGGTGATCACTAAAAGGGCTATGATCGATGCCAATAGAGAGGAGCGATGCATGTAAATAGCGGGTTAAGCGTATGTGAATATTGTGTTATGTCAGGTAAAGTTAAGAGGTTTTTAGAACTCCGTTCCGACAAATATTCGGGGTTTTCGGACTTCGGCACATTCCTTGTCCATCTGTTTGTGACGTTAATGTGGGTTAAATGTTTAACCTTGCTCACGGGAAAGCCGTTATTATTGTGATCCTATAGACCACCTATGACAAGATCCCTGTTATCCGCAGCTGCCTTATGCCTGATGTTTATCGGTTCTGTGCATCATTTATCGGCGCAATTATTCGATAAACAATCGCCATACACCCTCGCGGATACCCTGCGCGGTAGCCTCCGCCCGGAGCGCACCTGCTATGATGTGCAGGCCTATGACCTGACCGTGGAAGTGGATATCCCCACCCGCAGCATCAAAGGCTCCAACGACATCTCCTTCGAGGCTATGGCCGATTTCTCGCGACTGCAGATAGACCTGTTCCCCGAACTCACCATCTCTGCGATCACCTACAACGGCAAACCGCTCAGCTACTCTCGTGAGGCAGCCGCCGTTTTTGTGGACTTCCCGCGCACCGTCACCAAAGGCACGAAAGGAAAATTCACGGTAGACTATGCAGGTACCCCCCGCGAGGCCAAAAACCCGCCGTGGGATGGCGGTATGAGCTGGGATCGCGACGATAAAGGCAACCCCTGGGTGGCAGTGTCCTGTCAGGGACTCGGTGCCAGCGTGTGGTGGCCGAACAAAGACCACCTCAGCGATGAACCTGAACGCATGACCATCACCCTCATCGCCCCGGATACGCTGATGGCTATCGCTAATGGCGATCAGATCGCCGAAAAAACAGTGCGCGCAGGCATGAAGGCCACCACCTGGGAAATGAGCTATCCCATCAATAACTACAATGTCACCCTCAATATCGGTAAATACGCCCATTTCAGTGAGTCGCATACCATGGCCGACGGCACCGTGCTCCCGCTGGATTATTATGTGATGGAATACAACCTGGACCGCGCACGCAAACAATTCACGCAGGTGAAACCTATGCTTACCTGCTTTGAACAGTTCCTCGGCCCTTACCCGTTCAAAAACGATGGCTTTGCCCTCGTGGAAACACCTTACCTCGGCATGGAACACCAGGGCGCGATAGCCTACGGTAACCGATACAAGACCGGATACGCCGGATTTGACTTCTCCGGCATAGGCCTGGACTTCGACTATATCATCATCCACGAGACCGGCCACGAGTGGTGGGGCAACCACGTGAGCATGCAGGACCTCGCAGATATGTGGATCCATGAAGGATTCTGTACCTACTCCGAGGCGATATACGTGGAATGTATGCACGGCCGTAAAACTGCCGATGACTACGTGAAAGCCATGCGCCGTATGGTGTCTAACGACCGCCCCATCATCGGCGACTATGGCGTGAACAACGAAGGCAGCGGCGATATGTATCAGAAAGGAGCCGTCATGCTGCACATGCTGCGCACCCTTACAGATAACGATGCCTTGTGGTGGAGCATCATCAGAGGCATACAGAAGGATTTCGGCATGCAAACCGTTACAACCCAGCAGATCGAACAATACATCTCCCGCAAGGCAGGGAAGGACTTCTCCAAGGTGTTCGACCAATATCTGCGCCATGCCGATCTGCCGAAGCTGGAATACCGGCTCCGGGAAGAGAACGGCGGGGTACAATTCGAATACCGCTGGGTGGCCGATGTCGAAGGCTTTAACATGCCCCTCCGCTTCGCCAACGCCGACGGTGCCTGGGTATGGTGCAACCCCGGAACGGAATGGCAGCAAACCTTCATCCCCGGCGTCGATGCCCGCACCTTCAGGCTGGATACCAAACAGTTCTGGTTCGAAGAGCGGATGATGCGCAAATAATTGTGACACGACCGTGATCCACCCGACATACGCCGGATTTGGATGATTCGCGTTTATGGGTTAGATTTACCAAACACCCTTAACCCGAACGATCATGCTTACTCAATTGCTAAGCCTCGCAGAAGAGCATCTGCAGGGAATTGGCCGGGGTATCCCGGAACTCATCGATCTCGATAGTCGAGAGGTGTCTTCCGTTACCTCCCAGACCGTCGTGAATACCATCATGCAACAGGCACGGAAAGGCAATATCTATGCACTCCGCGAGATGTTGTCGGGTGCCGAGACTGCACAAGACCACGATGTGGTCCAACGTATTCAAACGCCCGTAAAGACCCAATTGCAAAGCCGGCTCAATATTTCGGCCGATGCGGCGGAGAAACTCACCACCACAGCCCTGCCCATCATCCTGAATATGCTGAATGCAAAAGTGAAGACGGCACAGCACGGCGGACTGAACATCAATGAAGCACTCAGCGCATTGAACGGCAAAGGCGGCGGTGTCCTGCAATCACTCACCGGTCTGCTGGGCGGTAACAATAAGAGCAACCGCACCATCAACTCCATTCTGCAAAATCTGATCGGCTAAGATCAACCCCTGAAAGACCTCAGGGCTTCCGTGATCGGCGTGCGCATATCTTCGGAGATGTCGAGGTGTGTCACAAACCGCACCCAGTTATCACCGATCGCGAACGCATGCACGGCATGTTCCGCCAGATGGGTGATAAAGGCCTGATCGTCGATGTGTCCAGCCAGTCTGAAGATCACAATGTTCGTCTCCACGGGCAATACCTCGCTCACATAGGCCAGCTCGGCTAATACATTGCCTATTGCTGCAGCCAGTGCATGGTCATCCGCCAAACGGCTTACATGATGGTCTAAGGCATACAACGCTGCCGAAGCGAGCACGCCGGACTGACGCATGCCGCCACCCATCACCTTTCGGATACGCCGGGCCTGCGCCATATGCTCACGTTTACCGGTGAGTATGGAGCCGGCAGGACATCCCAAACCCTTGCTGAAACACAGGGTAATGGTTTCGCATAAACGACCGTAGACATCGGCCGGTGTCCCGGAGGCCACGATCGCGTTGAATAACCGCGAACCGTCCAGATGCACACGCAAGCCGCGACTTCTGCAGAGCGTGCTGATCTCCTCCAGCGTTTCCTGCGGATAAATACGTCCGCCGCCGCGATTCACCGTATTCTCAATATTCACCAAGCGCGTTATCGGCTTGTGCACGTCATCAGGATTGATGTTGCGCAAAACATCCTCTGCCGTGAATACACCGCGGTCGCCCTGGATATATCGTATCGAACAGCCGGAGTGAAAAGCATAACCGCCCACTTCGTAATTATAGATGTGTGAGGTTCGGTCGCAAATGATCTCATCGAGCGGTTGCGTGTGGAGCTTGATGGCGATCTGATTCGACATCGTGGCTGTTGGCGTGAATACCGCAGCCTCCGTGCCGAATAAACGGCATATCTTTTCCTCCAGTGCGAATACACTCGGATCCTCGCCAAATACATCATCGCCTACAGCCGCATCGAACATAGCTTTGCGCATGGCCTCGGTGGGGCGGGTAACAGTATCACTTCGCAGGTCTATCATAAAAGCTGTGCTTGTAATTGTTCAAACAATAAAATAAATAATTCCGGCTTAAGTATACCCGGAAAAATAAATCCGAACACCGCACCATAAAAGTGGGCATCGTGATTCACGTTGTCGCGACCGGCACGCGCCATATACGCGGAGTATACCAGATATAAAATGCCGAACACCAGCGGCGGTATACCTAACCCGGGAATGAACAGCAAGCCGATACTCCCGTTGAACGGGCCGATCAGAATACATGCAAACAACACCGATGCCACAGCACCGCTCGCACCGAGTCCGCGGTAAGTGCCGTCATAGCGATGTTTGAAGTAGGAGGGGAGGTCAGACACCACAAGCCCGATGATATAAATACCGGTATATACCAGTTTCGCATATCCGCCAAAAAATGCCGGCAAATAATATTTTTCCAACACGCTGCCGAACGACCACAGCACATACATATTCACTGCCAGATGCAGGAAATCGGCATGAATAAAACCGCTCGTGAGAAAGCGATGCCATTCACCGCGTTCACGTATCGCGTACGGATAAAATAACGCCGCACCGCGTATCACGGGATTATTGAAAGCCATAAAAGAAGTGATCACCGTGAGCACGATGATCAGCAGGGTAATGGTTAGGTGCTCCATGGTCAGTGATGATAAGGTTCGTGATGCAGAATGGTGAATGCGCGATACAACTGCTCCAGAAATATCAGTCGCACCATTTGATGCGGGAAGGTCATTTCCGATAAGCGCAACTGATCCTGCGCAAGGGCATATAATGATGGCGCGAAACCGTGTGCACCACCCAGCACAAATACCAGTCGTTTTACATTGGCGATCTGCTTTTTATCCAAATATTGCGCAAAACCGGCCGAGGTATATCCCTTGCCGCGCTCATCCAGCAAAACCACCTGGTCGCCCGGCTCCAGCCATTTCTTCACCAGCTCTGCCTCGCGCAACTGCATCTCCTCAGGCGGTAATGCGCGCACATCGGCTGTCTCCTTCCACGCGAAGATGGTATACCGCTGTATGCGCTTGGTATACATCGCACAAGGCTCTTTCAGGTATGCCTCCGTGGTTTTGCCAACGCTGATGAAAACGATCTGCATCAAGGGTAAAGATAAGGATTGGTATGGCTTTGGGGAGAAAATGGAATGCTGCAGATATCGTATTTTTAACTTTTCTATCGATCTCACAGAAATATGAAAATACTTCAGTTGCTACACCTCCAGTACGCGCTACGTGCGGGTCTCATCCTCATGGCCATCGCTTATGCACCCATTACCGGTTGCGCACCACAACTCTATCAGCCGTCCAATGCGCACGCCGCATGGGCTGCCGAAAAATATGCCGCTCCGGTAACAGTGTCGGGTTTGGAAGAGGGGCGTACCCTCTACACGCAGTATTGCGCTACCTGTCACTATCTGCATATGCCGAAGGAATTCACCATTGCCGAATGGAATACGATATATCCGGTAATGGCAGATAAAATATCCGTGGCCGATTCCACGCGTCAGAAGATCATGTATTACGTGATGGCCGGCGCACGCGATGCCGGCAAATAATGGCAGGTCACATGGGCGCACCTGCGCGAATACTGCCGGCAATAGATTGAATGACCGCAGCATTGCGCTGCATCCATGCATCGGAGGCATTTACATATAAAGTGATACGCAACCTGGGTGTATCGTAATAGTAATATACATCATCGCCCTGATAACATTTTAATCCGGGATAACCGTTGTCAAACCGGAATTTTTCGGTGCGCTCGCACGCAGATAATGCCATCTCAGCGGCAACGGTGTTGTCGGCGATGTTCTCACCATAAATGCGGATATCCGTACCCTTGTCGCCGGTCTCAATAAAATAGCCGTCGCCATTATTGCTTTTATCTATTGCCTGATATTGTGCGGGTATCACAAAGTCAAATCCATACCGCTCGTTGTGCACCTGCCGGGCGCCATTCGCATCGGTGTAATCGGCTTCGTGTTGCTCGTCTGCAGGAATTTCCTGCTCAGCAGGATCGTCGGTGACAGCCGTTTCCGTCTGCTCACTCTCGGCACTGCGCTCTGCGCATCCGGCAGCCGTCAGAAAGAGTATACTCAGGAGTAGGACAGATAATGTTCGCATATTACATAAAACGCATCATTCTCTCCCAGCGTATGTCGCGGATACGTTCGCCCAGCGGTTTTGTTTTGTCCCAGCTGAACCATACCAGTACGGGCTTGCCTACGATATGATCTTCAGGAACATATCCCCAGTAACGGGAGTCGTAAGAGCGGTGGCGGTTGTCGCCCATCATCCAGTAATAATTTTGTTTGAAGGTATACTCGGTGAGCAGCTTGCCATCAATATACGGACGGCCCTGCTTATCGTGGGTCACCGTGTTGTGCTCATATACTTCTATGATGCGCCGGTAATGAAAATAACTTTCCGGCGTGATCGCCACGGTGGCGCCTTTCTTCGGGATCCAGATGGGACTGAAATCATCGATCGAACTGGGCATCACTTTCGGGTTGTTCGGGAAGATGCCGATGTATCCATACCGCAAGCGATCGAAATGATTCAGGGTAACACTCTGCACGCTGGGATTGGCCTCCAGCGCTTTGGCATTGGCGATGTTCATGTTGGCAGTAACCACCACCTGATTCGCGACCATCGCGGTATCTTCAAAATCCATCGGGTTGAGTTCCATGTCCAGCAGGATATTAATGGCCGACTGCACATTCACGCGCTCACTGAAAGTGATGTCATAGGACTTCTGTTGATCAGGCGCAACGTAAGCACGCTTTCCGTTGATGTATAAAATGCCGTCTGAAATGCTCAGTGAATCACCGGGCAAACCCACGCAACGCTTGATATAGTTATCGCGCTTGTCCACCGGACGATAAGCCAGTTCGCCGCTGGCTTCATAACGCGCACGCATTTGATTGTAGTAATAGCTGAAAGGTTTCTCCGGCTGTTTGTTCTGGCGGTCGTAATTGCGCATCATCTCCGCATCGTTCATCACCAGCGAATAATAACTGTTTTGCTGATTGGGCAGGAATACTGTATCACCCGCCGGAAAGTTGAACACCACATTGCTGTTCCTGCTGATGTCTTCCAGACCGCGGAAACGCATATAAGGCATCTGAACGGCATCTGAATATGCTTTGGTGCCGAGTACCGGCATCGTATGATGCGCAAACGGGAATGCCAGCGGTGTGATCGGGAAACGCGCACCGTAATGGAACTTGCTCACGAACAGAAAATCGCCCGCTTTCAGCGTGCTTTCCATGGATGTGGTGGGGATGGTATACGCCTCGAAGAAAAAGGTGCGGATAAGCGTAGCAGCAACTACGGCAAAAGCGATGGCATCAGCCCATTCGCGACCGGCGCTTTTGCGCTGCACATTTTTATGCGGACCTACATAACGCACATCATTATCAAAGCCCAGCATAGGGAAATACACGTAAGGGATCATCATGCTGGCGACATAGGCCCAGAAAGATTCACGGCCGAATACTTTGGATAACTCATTCGCCATCAGCAACCAAACCACTACGTTGAGCACAGGAATCAGCAACATCACGAACCACCAGATACTTTTTCCGGTGATCTTGGTGCATATCCACGCATTGTACACCGGAACCAGTGCCTTCCATCCGGCTTCTCCGGCTTTTTCAAACATCCGGTAGAGTCCGGCAAATGTGCCTACGATCGTAAAAATGAAAAATATCCAATAACCAACCGGGATAATGGTCTCCATGTAAAAAGTTTATGTAAAGAAAGGGTGCTCTTGTGCACAAAACTATGGGATTTCGACGAATAGCCTGTTTTGCCGGATGAGTATAACGCCTGAGTGGTCAATTCTGCATTTCTGCAGCGGTGCGTCTTCTGTATACTGTGTAATGCAGTGGATATCCCTTGCGCTCAAACAGCGGTGTATGGGTGCGCTCCAGGGTTTGAAGCATGTCGTGGGTGACCATGTTCATATTGTTCGCATAGATCACATAGGGCAATGTCGCTATCGATTGGGTATCCATATTGCGATAACCGATCGTGTCGTCAGTCAGATCGGTTAGGGCAAACGACTTGTATTCGGGAAAGGACGTATACACACTGTCTTTCGGGATGCCCTGCTCCTCAAGGAACGCTGCGGCCTCAGCGCGATAGCTGAAATATCCGAGATGCGCCAGACTGCCATCGCCCCAGCTGTATTCGAACACCGAACGCCGCATTTGCGGATAGGCATAAAAGTGACTCCCAAGCATCATCAGTATGGTCGCGGCCAGGCAGATGTTCCGCCAGCGCGCAGAAAGAGATCCTGTTAGCACGTTACTGGCCAGAAGCAATATCAAAATGTGCAAAGGCAGCAGATAGCGGATAAGGATCGGGCCTCGGAAGGGCAGGGTGAAAACACCTATGGCGATGAACGCTGCGATCATGCCGACAGCAGCCGTGCGCACTTTCAGAACTTTCAGGTGGTGCCGGAGCCGGGTGGCCACCAATATCGCGGGGATCATTACCCCAAATTCAATACAGCGCAAAGCGAACTCAAAGGATTTGCCCGCCAGCAAACGGCCATCCGTGAGCGATCGGTGTTCCGACCAGTTGCCGTGCGGAGGCATCAGGAACCAACCGGCAGCACGAAATTGCAGCCAGAAATACAGGCCCACGGGCAGGCATGCCAGCAGGAACACCGGCGCATACCGGAGCAGCGCTCTCCCTGATGCCCGATGGTGATAGAGCGTCACGAGTCCCAGCCCGAACACCCATATCCATCCGCGCAGGCTCAGCAGCGGCAACAGGGCCAAAGTGACGCCCAGCATAGCTCTGCGGTCTTCTGTAATGCATCTGAAACCATATAACACCAGCGCTGTAATGAGCACATCAGCGCTCATGCCGGCCGCCTGCGCCCATAATACCGGGTAGCACAATACCAGCAGCAGCATGAGGGCTCGCGCAGGGTCAGGCAGGTAAAGTGCTGCGAGGCGATTGACCTGCACCAACAGGAAGATCACACAGATGCCGGTCCAGATATGCACGATGGCGAGGCTTTTTCCAAAAACGGTCCATAACAAGGCTATCCAAAGCGCGTACAGCGGGGGATGCCCGGTGGCCAGCGCATCAGGCAATATCAGGCGGCTAAATCCGTCCTCGTAATAGAAGAGGGCAGGGGCGCTCACCAGGGTGGCCTGGTCGCCATAGAATGGTAAATGCAACAGCAACAGGGTAAAAAGGCCGGTGAAAAGCAGGGCTGCACGCATCCAGGTGGCCGGTGACCATAATAAACCGGAAAATACCGGTCCTGCAGCAAGTTTTTGATCCTGTTCGGCCATCAAAAGTGTGACAAGATGTCAGTTTATTTTGTAAATTTGCATCAAACTTAAGCAGAAATGTACGATAATAATCCAACCCTGGAGGGTTTGGAACAGCATAAGTTACTGGATGAATCCAGACAGGGCGAGGCACTGGGCAGCGAGCAGCTGGAAGGCAGTGTGGCGGGCAAGCGTTTTTACATCGAAAGCTACGGCTGCCAGATGAACTTCTCCGACTCTGAGATCGTAGCCTCCATCCTGCATGGGGAAGGCTTTGGGCTGACCAAGGATTTCCATGAAGCAGACCTGATCCTTCTGAATACCTGTGCCATCCGCGATAACGCCGAACAGCGTGTGCGCAACCGTCTCAAGGAACTCCGCGCAGTGAAGAAACGCAAGCCGGATGCCCTGATCGGCATGCTGGGCTGCATGGCCGAGCGACTGAAAGCGGACCTGCTGGAAGAAGAGAAACTCGTAGACATCGTTTGCGGTCCGGATGCTTACCGCGACCTGCCAAAATTGGTACAGACAGCGGACGACGGCTCCAAGGCCGTGAACGTTTTGCTGAGCCGCGAAGAGACCTATAGCGATATCAGTCCGCTGCGCCTGGATTCCAATGGCGTATGCGCCTTTATATCTATCATGCGCGGCTGTGATAACATGTGCTCCTTCTGCGTGGTGCCCTTCACCCGCGGACGTGAACGCAGCAGAAACGCCTTTTCCATTGTGGCCGAAGCCCGCGAACTGTTCGAACGCGGCTACCGCGAAGTGACCCTGCTCGGTCAGAATGTGGATTCCTACAAATGGGAAAACCCGGAGACCGGGAAAGTGGTGCATTTCGCCGAACTGCTGGCCCTCGTGGCCGGTGTGAACCCCTTGCTGCGCGTGCGTTTCAGCACTTCGCACCCCAAGGATATCACGGATGAGGTGCTGCATACCATGGCGGCTTTCGAGAATATCTGCAACTATATCCACCTGCCGGTGCAGTCGGGGAATTCACGTGTGCTGGAAATGATGAACCGTACCTATGACCGCGAATGGTATCTCGACCGCATCACCGCTATCCGCCGCATCGTGCCGGATTGCGGATTGTCTACCGACGTGATCGCCGGTTTCTGCAGCGAAACGGAGGAAGAGCATCAGGATACCCTCAGCCTGATGGAATTGGTGCGCTACGATATGGCTTACATGTTCTTTTACAGCGAAAGGCCGGGCACCCTCGCCGCCAGGAAATATGCCGACGATGTGCCGCATGAAGCCAAGATCAGGCGACTGAATGAGATCATTGCCCTGCAAACCAGGCATTCCCTGGAGCGCAACCGGGAAGATATCGGCAAGACCTTTACCGTGCTGGTAGAAAAGCCATCCAAGCGCTCTGCTGATGATATGTGCGGACGCAACGACCAGAATAAGATGATCGTTTTCCCGGCCGTGGATGTTAAACCGGGACAATATGTGCGTGTGAAAGTGCACCAGGCCACCTCAGCAACGCTGATCGGTGAGCTGGTGGAAGTGTTACCTTAAAAACAGATCGCATGGCTGACGAGATCCAATCCATAAAACAGCGCTTCGGGATCATAGGCAATGCCCCCGGGCTTAATTATGCCCTCAGCATCGCCGCTCGTGTCGCCCCTACCAACCTCACCGTACTCATTACCGGTGAAAGCGGGGTGGGCAAGGAGATCTTTTCCCAGATCATCCATCAGTACAGCACCCGCAAACACGGGCCATTCATCGCCGTGAACTGCGGTGCCATCCCGGAAGGCACTATCGATTCAGAACTGTTCGGACACGTAAAGGGCTCATTTACCAATGCCCTCGACGACCGCAAGGGATATTTTGAAACGGTGAACGGCGGCACCATCTTCCTCGATGAGGTAGGGGAGTTGCCGCTCGGTACCCAGGCCCGCCTGCTCCGCGTGCTCGAAGCCGGAGAATTCATTCGCGTTGGCTCTTCCAAGGTGCAAAAAACAGATGTGCGCGTGGTAGCGGCCACCAATGTCGACCTCCACCGCAACATCGCCGAAGGGAAATTCAGGGAAGACCTGTTCTATCGCCTCAACACCGTGCCGATTTCGGTGCCGTCGCTGCGCGACAGAAAGGACGACATACACCTGCTGTTCCGCAAGTTCACCTCCGATTTTTCGGAGCGCTATAAAACGCCCTCCATCCAACTGGATGCCGATGCGGTGGCCATGCTCAGCGCTTACGCCTGGCCGGGTAATATCCGCGAATTGAAAAATATTGCCGAACAGGTTTCCGTTCTGGCTACCGATAAAATGGTAACGGGTGCAGAACTGGCGCAATTCATTCCGCAAACACGTTCCTCCATGTTGCCCATGCTCAGCGCAAAAGGTGCGGGCACTGAGATCACGGAGCGTGAACTGCTGTATAAAGTGCTGTTCGACATGAAACAGGACCTCAACGACCTGAAACAGTTCGTGCTCAATATGGCTGAAGCCAATCAGCTGAAAACGGATATGTCCATGTCGCACGCACTGTTCGAGGCCGATGCCCTGCAGGAAATGGCGCCGCGCCAGCATACGCTGCAGCCGGAGATCGTTACCAAACAGCCGGTGGTCATCGCCCCCATGCACAACGGCTCGCATGCGCATGAAGAGGTGGAGGAGTCGCTTTCACTCATTGATAAGGAGAAAGAACTCATCCTCAAGGCCCTCGCCAAGCACAAAGGCAAACGCAAGGATGCAGCGCTGGACCTGGGTATCTCAGAACGCACCCTGTACCGCAAGATCAAGGAATATCATATTGATGAATAGAACGGTATCCCTTTTCACCATGGCCCTGCTGGCTATCGGCCTGCTTACCGGAGCTACCTGTAAGGTGTCGCTCAGCGGACAACAGGTGCCGCCGGATGTACGCTCCATCACCGTCCAGTATTTCCCCAATCAGTCGGCATTGGTGGCCCCCGCCCTGAGCCAGACCTTCACCGAAGCGCTCAAGGACAAATTCCTTCAGGAATCCAACCTCGACGTGATCCCGCAGGGGGGCGACTGGGAGCTGAGCGGTGCGATCGTGCGGTATGAAAGCACGCCGATTGCCCCCACAGGCACAGAGACTACAGCGCTTAACAGATTGACTATCACGATAAAAGTCGACTTTATATCACGTAAGAATGAAGCTGAGAACTGGACGCAGAATTTTATGCGTTTTGAAGATTACGAAAGCAGCTTAACTTTGAACCAGGCAGAGGCGGATCTCATTCCGCGTTTGTCGACCCAGATCGCAGATGATATTCTGCAGAAACTGACGCAAAACTGGTAATGTTCGCGGAAGAGTTCCATAAGATGATCCAGGATCCCATTCAGTTGGGTGATGTGCCTTTGTCGGATATGAAGGTCATAGCCGAGCGCTATCCCTATTGTCAGGCCATACACATCCTGCTGGCGCGCAAAATGCACCTTACGGGCAGTCCGCTCTTCGAACAACAACTCAAACAGGCTGCCGTCATGGCCTACGACCGCGAGCAGCTCTTTCATGTGATACATCAGTCCGCAGAACTGGCCATGGCCGGGGACGCCGTAAAGGACAGCTCGGAACGCCTCGTGCTCGAAGAGGAGCCGGTGGCCGAGGTGCAGCCGGAGATACCGGTGGCGCCGGAAATGCCTGCCATACCGGAACCGGAGGTGGTGCTGGAGCAGGAGGAAGAGGCCATCGTGCAGGAGATGATCGAAAGCATCCCCGAGATCACACCTCCCGATCCGCAGCCTGAAGAGATCCCCGTTTTTGCACCACTGGAGGAGATCGCAGAGGCCGAGGCACTCCTCGAAGAGGAGAATCTGGCTGAAACGCTGGAACATGCAGCCGAAGCGGACAAGGAATCCCCCGAAACCCAAACAATCATCCATATGCCGGATGAGCAGCCCGACTTTGACAGGGACCTGCTGTTCGACCGTCCGGCTTACGATATCGAACGCGAACTCGGTGTCCTCGAAGATGCCGAGAAATTCACCCTGCCGCCCATTACCCCGGAAATGGCTGCCGAAACGAACACGGAAGTGCAGACCGACACTTTTGGCGGCTGGCTCTTCCGCCTGAGCGGAAAGGGAACGGGCAGGGTAGTGGAACCTAAGGATGCCCACGCTCCTGTGCGCGTGTATCTGCGCAGGAAGCCGGCGCCGGGCGAAGACATGGCCGAAGGCACCCGCGACCGCCTGATGAACGAACAGGTGGCGGCCGATCTGGCCCGGAAAAGTATTCAGATGGATACCGGTATCATCAGCGAAACCTACGCGCGGATCCTTGTTATGCAGGGTAAATACGCCAAGGCCATAGAGATGTATACGCAATTAAGCTTGCTTAAACCCCAAAAAAGCGATTACTTTGCAGCCTTAATTGAACAGATCAGAAAAAAGACGAAGTAGAATATGTTGTTTACTATCATAATCATTATCGCCATCATCGCAGCCGTGCTGCTGGGATTGGTAGTGCTCATCCAAAACCCCAAAGGCGGCGGTCTCTCCGGAACCTTCGGCGGTGCTGCTAACCAGATCTTTGGTTACAAGCGTACCACTGACGACATCGAGAAGATCACCTGGGGTCTCGTAATTGTGGTTTTTGCTCTCTGCCTGAGCGCTGCCGCACTGAAGCCTACGGAAACGGTTTCTAACACCGGCGGTCTCGTTCCAGAAGCCGTTCAGCCGCTCAATACCGGCGCTCCGGCTCAGTCACTGCCTACCGAAGAGCAACCCACAGAAGAACAACCTGTAGAAGAATCTGCTCAGCCCGCTGAGTGATCCATATCGCATTGAATAAAAAAAGGCTGTCCCGAACGGACAGCCTTTTTCTTTTACCGGCCTCTGAGGGTCAGCGTTTATAGCGTTTTTCGTAATCGACTATGATCTGCTCCAGCGTGGGGTTGTTCTCGGCCTTGTAACCTTCCTTGAGATCGTAGCCGTAAGCCTTGCCCAGGCTATTCCACCAAAAGGCTGTACTGCCGCTCTTTACGTCCTTCAGGATGTCGTACATCGTTCTGCCGGTGTTGCGCTCGATGATGTCGATGAGCACATCGCCCTGGGTTCGTGACAGATTGCGCAGCTTTTCCTCAAAGCTGGTGCGCAGTGCATCTTCCAGTTGCTTCTTATACTGCTTTTCATCCCGCCGGGCACTGAATTCCATAGCCTCCAGGGCCTTGATGGTCTGCACTGCCGTATCGGCAAAAGGGTATACCTTTTTCACGATAGCCTCGTACCGTGAGTAGTTATAATTCTTCATGGGGCGAGCTGAAATCGTAAATGAGTCCAGCTCCACAAAATAGATGGTATCCATGTCCTCCCCTTTGAACGGGTCGCCGATCTGGGCATGCACCTGTGGGAGCGTCAGGCAGAACAACAGCGTGAATAACAATGTGCGCATATATGGTATCTCAGGCAAACCTCGTGCTAATTTTCAGTTAAGGGCACCGGGCGGTATAAAATGTCAGTGCTGTGCCGCAGGGCTTTATCCAGCTCCGACCGGTAGCTGTCCAGTATGAACGCCGGGATGTTCGAAAAAGTGGTGTCGGTTACCGGAAAAACTGTGTGCTGCTTGCGGTCTGGCAGCTTTCCTTTGTATACCCAGGTGGGTACATGATCAGTTCCCACTACATTGATCTTTCCCGTGCGCAGGTCCTTCATCATGCGTAAACGAACGATCACACCCTCATCGGTATACTCATCCTGCTGATTGCTGATAAAATTACCCATCGACCACGCAACAAAAACGCTGTCCACCGTAGATCCTTTGCCCGGATAGAAGGCCGTTGGCTGCAGCACGTGGGGATGGCTCCCCAGCACGATATCGGCACCCCTGTCAATGGCAAACTGCACAAGGCCTTTCTGATAGGTATTGGGCAGGCGCTGGTATTCATCGCCAAAATGGTAGAAAACGATCATGAGTTCTGCTCCCAACTGCCGTCCGCGCTGCATGTCCCTCGCGATCAGCGCAGTGTCGCAGAGGTTCACCAGCCAGGGTTTACCTTCTGTAAGCGGCAGTCCGTTGGTAGAGTAGGAGTAGGCAATGATCCCGATACGGACGCCCTGTACCTCCAGGATGCGCACCGAATCTCGGTCCTGCTCAGAAGAATAGGTGCCGGTATGCGGCAATCCCAGCGAGTCCAGCACATCAATGGTGCGGAGGATACCCTTTTCGCCGGTGTCATTGCTATGGTTGTTGGCGGTTACTATGCAGTCGAAACCGGCATTGCGCAGTGCCGTGGCATAGGCATCCGGTGTGTTGAATTGCGGATAGCCGCTATAGGGCTTCCCGGGCCCTGCCAGCGTCGTTTCCAGATTACCGAGCAGCAGATCGGCCTCTGTGAGATAATCCCTTACATAAGCGTAGGCAGGGTCAAAATCGAAACTGTCGCCTTCTATGCGCGCATAGTTGAATTGGGTGCTGTGGCACATCAGGTCGCCAACGGAAGCGATGGTGAAGAATATAGCTGTATCCGGGGGTGTTGCCGACTGACCGGAGACGGTGGCCTGAGGTTCTGCCGGTTGACATGCGGTCAGAGATCCTGCCAGGGCCATCAGGCAGGAGGCCAGAGAGAACAATGACATGGTCACAAAGATCGGCTATTCAGTTCTTTTTCTTTTTAGAAATGAAGAAAGAGATAACTGCAGCTACGATCAGCACGGTAAATACGATCGTGACAATGTAGAACGGTGTCATGCTTGCACTGCCTTGTGTCTGGGATTTCAGGGTCAGGTTGGCCACATACAGGGCACAGGGAACCAGTATCGGCCGGAGTTGGGGGGACAGTTGTTTTGCCAGCATAAATCAGGGTTTGTACCCGTAAGATACTCTTTTTTTATCGAACGGTCAACCTGAATTGTGGATAAGCGGGGTATATAAAATAAAAAAACCCTCTTACGAGGGTTTTCTGAGATACATACAATCATGACAGGATCACACGATCTCAAATGTATTCATCAGGCCTGTATCAGCATGTTCCTGGTTAGTGGAGGTCATGTGATAAATGCCCGGCGCATTATTGAAAGGAATGATCAGGGTTACCTTTTCTTCCGGTAATACACAGATGGTATCCTTCCAGCCGCGCTCCCATTGCCTTACGTTGCCGCGGCCACCTTCACGGGAGAATACCTGGAACTGAACACCATAAATATGCATTACACGAGGCTCGCTGCCACCTGAATTGTCGATGACCCACTTTTCAACTGCACCTGTGTTCACCGTAAAGGCAACTTCACCGGGCTTGTAAGTGTCACCGTTGATGGTGTGCATGCTATCCGTATTGTTGGTAGCCTCTTCTTTTGAAATATCATTCTTCACATCAAAAGTGCGTGTCTCTCCGGTCACATCACCCTCAGTGAGTGTAGTGATATCAGAAAGATCATCAGGTAATGTATAGGTTTCATCTTCTTCCTGAGAGATCACAAATTTCAGGATATCGAAACCGGTAGAACCCTGATACTGACCGGCATCATTGAACTGCTTGCTGGCCAGCATGATCTCAGTGTCGAGTGGCAGTCCGGAGAAATCCACCAGCGTATCCACGCGCTCACCCGGAGCGAGCAGGATCTGATTGATAGCGCCGCCGAGAGAATTCAACAAACCACCATCGCCGCCGATCACATTAAATCCGATGCCGTCACCGTCGATCACATCGAGTGCGAGGTTGTAAATACGGGCAGTGCTGCCGTTGATGATACGCAAACGGTGGATACGTGAACTTACGTTCTTTACCGGTCCGCTTACACCATTCACCAATACGGTCTCACCAAAATATCCGGTAAGTTTTTCAGCCGTGTTCGGGCTGTAGAACATCATGCCGTCTTCATTGAAACGCTTGTCCTGGATAGAGATGGTCGTGCTTCTGAGGTTTCCTGCAGGAAGATTCAGTGCTGACTCCTCGCTGTCGGAAACAACGAATAAACCACCCAAACCACCGCCTATCTGTTCTCCGGTAACTTTCTTGATCTGTGGATGGTACCAGTACATACCTGCACGGTTGTTCACCGTAAATGAATAGGTCTTGCTGGAACCGTTGGTGAGTACATCTTCTACACCGTCATGTTCATCGGCGTTCAGTTTCAGGCCATGAAAATGCACGTTGGTGTCCTTCGCCAGATCAGCCTCAACGGTCAGTGTAACACTTTCGCCGCTGTTAGCTGTGAGGGTAGGGCCCCAAATGGTATTAGAATAACCGTAACAGAAAGTGCCGGTCGTTCCGAGGAAAATGGCGAAATTCTTGTTGGCCGTAATGAAGGCACCGTTGGCCGGCAACGAGTCGAGTGATGCATAATCATTCGTGAATGGAGGAGCCGGAACAGTTATACCGCCTACCTCGCCAAAAAGCACATCATCAAGGATCTCCTGGCCGCCGCCATCACAACTGGCTAAAAAGGCAGTAGGTGTAACGGCAATAGCTGTGGTTCCCGCGAGCGTGTTGCGTAAAAATGAGCGTCTGTTCATTCTTTAGAGTTTATGAATTACCAAATGTTGTTTCGAGGTGTGTGTGATAGGTTCGATGCTTCCGTGGCTGTTCGGTCGTGTGCGTGGCATCGTGGGGCTAAGATAAAAGATTATTTGAAAGTGAATAATTATTCCTATGTGTAATTCTTTCATTATTCCAACCATTCCCAGGTGGCTATCATACCGCGCAATCCCATGTCTATCACTTGTTCGGTCTGCCCGGGATCCAGAGCGTCTACATCCCATACCCCGTCGCCGTCGGTGTCTATCCATTCAAAACTGCCGTTGGTACTGAAATGCAGGGTGATCGAAAGCTCTCCTGTCTCCTCTCCGGTGACCACCAGCGGTTCAGCGAATGCACCCGTTACTACACAAGAGCCTTCCGGTACCGGTGAGGTTGCATCTATCGGATTCACTACCGTCGTGGCGCCCGCCGGCGATTGCCCGGTGTATATGGCGTTAAAGCCCTCGAGATCATCCGTGAAAAGTGTCTCAAACCCCCAAAATCCCTGCACCTTGTTGGCATTGATGGGGGTGGTAAGGTTTTGTATTGAAAGGTCGGTAATGTAGGTGCGATATCCCACGAACGAGGCGAGCACGCCGCTCTGATCCTCAAGTGTCCCGATACCCGGGATATTGTGCACGTCGAACAGCACGGAATACTGCTGATAGGCCACGGAGGCGCGTATGTAGGAATAGGTGCCGGCTGGCAATCGCTCCAGGTTCACCTGCAGGAACTCCTCACCAGGTGCCGTGCGGTTACTTTGGTCGAAATCAATGGCTTTATCACCACCGGCCTCTGTTTCGGGCGCCTGATACAACAACGCGCCTTGCTTGAACAGGGTGGAGGCATCGGCCGAAACTTCGATGTAATGGATGCTCATGAGCTGCATGTCTGGCGACTGCACCGCATGCCCCGCCGGCACATCAGCAGGGTTGCCCAGATTGTCGAGCCGCTCTTGTGTCGTATCGGTCGTATAAATGAAATGTATGTCGCGGAAGGTGCGAACATCCTTGGTGCAGCCGGTCATCAGCAATACACTGATCATGCATGCCCCGGTGAGTTGAATTGCCTGCTTTTTGCCTGTCACAATCTTCATGTTCACAGGTTAAAATTAATGACTGAATGGGAATTTTATGTTTCAATCGATGGAAACTTGTGACTCACCGGCGGATCAACCGCGCCGCGCCCATTTCCTGAGCAGTACGGGCAGTAGGAACACATCCGGCCAAACCGCTGAAAACAGGGTGATGCCGGTGAGCAGCCCGATATTGAAGGTGGCAGCAGTAGGGGAGAGCAGCAGGATCATGAAGCCGAAGAACAGGATCACCGACATAGTGAAGACCGCGCGTCCCGTCTCCGCAAACGTATTCTGCAACGCCATCTCCACGTCATACCCCTTTTGCCTTTCGATATTGAACTTCGACAGGAAATGGATCGTGTCATCCACCGCAATACCGTAACTGATGCCAAAAATGATCGAAGTGGGCGCATCCAGTTCGATGTTCAGCCAACCCATGATACCCGCACAAACAACCAGCGGTATCACGTTCGGAATGATGCTGATGATCACCATCTTCCAGTCGCGGAACAGATACGCCATCACCAACCCGATACACAAAAAGGCCAGCAATACACCGCTGATAATGTTCTGTCGCAAATAGGTAGTGTTCTTGTCAAAGATCACCCCGGTGCCCGTAGCGGTAAATCGAACCAGTTCAGGATCCGTTTCGGCAGCAATGAATGCCTGCAGGTCTTCCTGCATCGCGCGTATGCTGTCAGTGCCCACATCACTGATAAATCCGCTGATGCGTCCTGCTTTATGGTCACTCGTGATGAGCGTGTTCATTTCCCGCACAGCGAATTTTTTGAGCAGGCGATTGTAGTTCAACAGCACAGAATCAGATGCCGGTAGCGCATAAAATGCCACCTGGTCGCCGTGATGCGCGCGGTGCATGCTTTTATACATCATGGTGATGCTCTGCAACCCGTTCACCATCGGATAGGTAATTGCCTTTTGCTCCACCTTCTCTATCTCCCGCAACACCGCCGGCTCGTCGATGCGATGCTCACCCTGTGCCTCAGCAGCGATCTCGAACGGACGGAAACCATTGAAGTGCCGTTCAAAAAAAACGAAGTCCTCGGTGATCTTTTCACCGCGCGGCAGTCCCTGACCGATATGGATGTTGGTGCTGATCTGCGTTACGCCATATATAAAAATGCCTAACACGACCGACGTGATCAAAATGACCCTGCGCTGCCGTTGTTTGCCGATCTGATAGATGCGCTGCAGAAAGTTATTCCAGCCTGCACTTTCACCATCGGTATGTGCATCTATCTGATCAGGGCGGAAAAAGGTGAGCATGGGGCTGATGAGAAATACCACCACGGCATACACCACCAGCACACCGAGCGCCGAATACAATCCGAAATTGCGGATGGGCGGCACATTGGACGTGAGCATGGTCAGAAAGCCTATGGCAGAGGTGATGGCGGTGAGGAAGGTGGCAAAGCCGATGTCGGAGAGGGTGCGGAAAAGTGCAATTTTTCGGTTAGCATTCCTGCGCAGCTCCACCAGATACTTACCAATGAAATGCACGGCATCTGAAATGCCGATGATGATGATCACGATCGGGTAGAGGGTGCTCATCACATTCTGTTCTATGCCAAGGGCGCCGAGGATACCGGTGAATAACAACAGGGAAAGGCCTACGGTGAGTGCCGACAATACCACCACCCACACCTTGCGGAACATCAACAGTGTGACCAAGCATACCAGCACCACACTTAAACAGGCATACAGCAGGAACTCCCTGCGCTGGATGCGGATGAGTTCGGTCTCAAAATAAGCTTTGCCCAGCAGGTGATGGTCATGCAGCCCGGCCTGTGCCATAACGTCCCGCACCCCCTGAATGAGGGGCAGCGCATCCTGCTGATCCAGCGTATCTGCGGTCTTGAGCAGGATCACGGCGGTCCGGCCGTCCTCACTGATCAGCTTCCCCAGGATCCGCTCATCGGCAAAAAGGCGGGCGCTGTCTGACGCATACCTGGCAGTATCCTCCGGATGCACAGCGGGGTAGTCGAGTATACCGAAAGGTGATACCACCGCATACCGGAAATTGCTGATGGAGAGTGCCCGCTCCACACCCGGTATACGCCCTGTCCCGCGGGTAGCGCTGTCGAGCGCCACCAGGAACCGCTGCTCGAACACCCCGTGTTCGGGCTGCATCCCGATCAGCAGGAAGTTATCGTCAGGCTCGAAACGCTCTCTGAACGCCTGGTAGAACTCGAGGTCAGGGTCGCGGTCGGGAAAGAAATCGGCATAGTCGTAAGAGAACCGCAGCTGCAGTGTGCACCATACCGCCGGTATAAGCAGCAGCAGGCTGGCCGCGAGGGCCGCCCGGGGCGGGATCCGTGCGATCCATTTCCAGATGTTCCATTTCATAGGGGATACCTCCCTGCATCACATACCATAAGGACACACCCCGCAGGGTGTATCAGGAAAATGTCACTTCCTGCCTGAATGTTCATAACCCCCTAGGGAAAATTTGCAGATACCCAACCATATGGCTATCTTTATTCGTGAATAGGTCTATATCGAAATTTCATTAAACGAAACATGCATATGAAGCAGTTATTTTACAAGATCTCGCTTTCTCTCCTCCTTGTTTCCGCCGCATTTTTTTATGCCTCTGCGCAGGCACCCGCCGTGGGAACCGCTTCGATCGACGCGAACCTCGTGATTCAGATCGACCCTACCAAGCCCCTGATGGAAACATATACGTTTTCTATCAGCACCATGGCTTTCAAAGATGAGGCTGCTGCCAACAGATTTTTCAGCCTTTGCCGGGATAACATCCTGAACTACACCCTCGATTACGCGAACAAGACCGCAACCGTGAAACTCGGTCTCCAGTTCACTGAACCGCGCGGATGGGATGTGAACGAATACAACGAATACTTTGCTAAAGCGGCCGAACGCTACCGCATGATGCTCACCGTTGTAAATGAATGAAACGCCTGAACCAACCGAAAAAAAACTACATGCAAAATAAATTTTACGCAATTGCCGCCCTGGCATTGCTGCTCAGCCTCTCTTCTGAACATGCGAATGCCCAGATCGTAGGGGCAAACTGCTTTTTAAAGGGTAATTATGTTGAAGTAGGTATCAATACCTGCGGAGCCTACGGAACACCAACCATGCCGCCTGCAGGTTACCACCCCACCGAATCAGGTCTGGGGTTTGTTGCCGACTGGGAATCTGACGGATGGGATGCCGGAACACCGGATTATTGCGGTGACTACTTCGTACCCGGTTCCCCGGTAGAAGGATGGCAGATCCAGATCGGCGACGATTGGTGGACCAATACCGACCAGGGTTGCTTTGGCTCCGATATCCCGGGAGATGTATCTGATTATACGTATGCTGCAGGGATCTATACCGGTGTCTGGACAGGAACCCTGACCGCTGCCGGTGGAATCGATCTCGGTATCACCCAGATCACCACCCTGCCGGAAGATGAACTGTATTTCGTAACGCGTATCCTCCTTTGTAACAACGGCGATGAACCGCTGGAAGATGTATACTACAAGCGCAATGTGGACCCGGATAATGACCAGCCCTGGAGCGGTGATTTCACCACAGACAATGAGATCGTTTACCAGCCGCCTACAGACCCTGAGGCCCTCGTAACCTCTGAAGGTCTTACCTACGGCTGCTTCCTCGGTATCGGTGCCCGCGATGAGAACGCCCGCGTTTCATGGGGTAACTTCGGAACGGATGACGGCTCACCGCAGGCTGTATGGGAAGCAACTGGTGGCTACACCGGCGCAGGGTCTTCCGTTGGTGATATCGCAAACTCAATCTCTTTTTATATCCCGATCATTAACCCGGGTGAATGTAAATGCGTGGCCTTTGCTTACATCCTCAACGTGGATGACCTGGAAGAAGCATTGGAAGCAACCGTTACCTACAACCTGACGGCTGATGATGTGACCGTTTCTTCCGGTGACACCGTTTATGTGTGTGAACCCGGTGAACCGGTGACACTTTCCATCTTGGGCGCTGATGACTATACATGGACCTGGACACCTTCAGATGGACTGGATGTTGATACCGGTACATCAGTAGTTGCAACCGTTTCTGAAACCACTACCTATACCATCACCGGTGTTGGCGGTTTCTGCGGTGATGCCACACTGGAAGTGACCATCGTTGTGGATGAGACCGAATTAGCCGATGCCGGCGATGATGTAGCTATCTGTCTCGGCGACGCTACCGTGCTTTCAGGCGATGGCGGTGTTGCTGAAGATCTGTTCCTCTGGTCACCGGCTGCCGGTTTAGGCTGCACGGATTGTCCGAGCCCAAGTGCCTCTCCGACAGAACCCGGCGAATATACTTACACACTAACCACCACCAACATCTATGGCTGTGATGCTACCGATGAAGTGGTCGTTACCGTATATGCATTACCTGAAGTAAATGCCGGAACCGATGTCGACCTGTGCCCTGAAGGTGCAGTTGACCTCGAAGCTACCGGTGCAGTAGAATATACCTGGTCACCATCTACCGGCCTGAGCTGTGATGATTGCCCGGATCCTACCTGTACCGTGGATGAGACCACAACCTATACTGTTACCGGTGTGGACGCCAACGGTTGCGTGAACACGGATGTTATCGAAGTGAATGTGTTCCCGAACCTCGAAGGAATCATGACCGTGGAAACAGATGAGTCGGTGCTTGGAGTCTATGGCTTTGATCTGATCGAGATCGACACCATCGATATATACATGGATGAAAGTGTAGTGATCAATGCAGAAGGTGCCGTGGAATATTCCTGGACACCGGCAAATGGACTGGATCAGACCAATATTGAAGATCCTACCGCACAACCTGATCAGACCACTTTATATGTAGTGACCGGCGTGGATGCCAACGGATGCGTGGATGTTGACTCCATCCTGATCGTCGTGATCGGAGAGATCGATGTGCAGATCCCCACAGCCTTCTCACCGAATGGCGATAACATTAACGATACCTGGTATCCGCTGGTAACAGGTAGCGGATGTATCGACGGATATACCATCTATAACCGCTATGGCGAAGTGGTGTTTGAAGGCCCTTCCATCTGTCCGGATTTCCCCTGTTTAGCTAACGATACCAATTGTGGCTGGAATGGAACATTTAACGGTGAGGCTCAGGGAATAGGCACATTTGTGGTGGTGATCAAATTTTCCACTACAGATGGTATAGATAAAATGTGGTCAGGCCATTTCACCCTGGTGAAATGATCAAACCGAATAATGAATGGCTAATCAATAAATTATAAACGGCGAGAACAGTTTCGACTGTTTGCCGTTGAATAAGGCAACCTAAGCAACCTATCAATGAAACACTTGCACAACATCATCCCGGCTCTTCTCATGCTGGCAGGGATAACAGCAGAGGCTCAGATCGTAGGAGCCAATGCTTTCATGAAGGGTACCTACGTGGAGGTAGGCGTAAACACCTGTGGTGCTTACGGATCCAATGCCTTACCTCCTGCAGGCTATCACCCGACAGAATTCTCCGGCCTCGGCTTCGTGGCGGATTCTGACATGGATGGCTGGACAACAGGTACTCCTGACTACTGCGGTGATTACTTCGTTCCCGGTTCTCCGGTGGAAGGATGGGAGATCCAGATCGGCGCCTCTGTATATACCAACACCGACCAATGGTGCTGGACCTCAGAGATACCCGGTGATGTGACCTCTTATGACTATTCTGCCGGTGTTTACTCCGTAGTTTGGGAAGGGGAGATCGCATCAGAAGATGTGACCGTTACTCAAACGACCACACTGCCGGAGAACGCACGCTATTTCGTTACCCGCATCCTGATCTGTAACGATGGCGCTACCGATCTCACAGATGTATATTATAAGCGTAACGTGGACCCCGATCAGGATCAACCCTGGTCATGGGATTTTACCACGTATAATGAAATTGTTTACCAGCCGCCAACAGACCCGGATGCCCTCGTAACAGCTGAAGGTCTTACTTACGGCTGCTTCCTCGGTATGGGTGCGCGTGATGAAAATGCCCGCGTATCCTTTGGTTGCTTCAGTACTACCGACGGTACACCTGCTCAGGCATGGGCAGGAACAGCAGTGTGTCCCTGGAGCGGCGGTTATTCTGCTTCCGGCAGCAACACTGCCGACTGCGCTACACAGGTAACCTTCAAGATCCCGCTGATCGCTGCAGGAGAATGTCAGTGTATTGCCTTTGCGTATATCCTCGATGCAGATGATCTGGATGATGCATTGGAAGCTACTACCTCCATCGGTGTGGCTGCTGACGGCGTAGATATCTCAGCTGAAGGTATTACACTCGTTTGCCCCGGTGATTCCGTTCACCTGAATATCATTGGTGGAGAGGATTATGATTGGACATGGACGCCGACCACCGGTCTGGATTCCGGAACTGGCGATACCGTTGTTGCTACTCCTGATTTGACAACTA
Organism: Chitinophagales bacterium; assembly: GCA_036734545.1. Classification (GTDB taxonomy): domain Bacteria; phylum Bacteroidota; class Bacteroidia; order Chitinophagales; family BACL12; genus UBA7236. The sequence goes on along the minus strand of DAIMYJ010000001.1, from coordinate 40,267 downwards.
CCTATCTGGCAACAGGCGTAGGTATTTGCGGAACCATCGAACGTGAAGTAACTGTAATTGTGCCTCCTGCTCCAATAGCGAATGCAGGACCTGATATGTCGCTTTGTCCTGAGGATACCATCAACCTGGCCGGAAGCGGCGGTGTATCTTACTTATGGACACCTCCTGTGTATCTGGATAATGATACCGTTTCCAGTCCTGCCGTTATGGGACCTCTGACCAATATGTTCTATCAATTGGTGGTATGGGATTCAAATGGTTGTAGTGACACAGACGATGTTATGGTTACGCTCTTCGATCTGCCTACTGTAGATGCAGGTGAAGACCAATACATGGCACTCGGCGGATTTGCTCAATTGAATGCTTCTGGCGCAGTGGATTATACCTGGACTCCTGCTGATTATCTCACTGACGCGAATGTTTCCAATCCTCAGGCATTCCCGGAAGATACTACAGTGTATTATGTTACCGGTGTGGATGCCAACGGCTGTTCTAACTTCGACAGCGTTACGGTATATGTGCTGGAACAAACTACCATTGTGCTGCCCAATGCCTTTACCCCGAATGCTGACGGTATCAATGAAACATGGAAACCAATATTGGTGGGCATCGGTGAAATTGAATTCTTCGCTGTGTATAATCGCTGGGGAGAACTCCTCTTCGAATCCTATGATCCTATGATCGGATGGGATGGCACCTATCAGGCATTGACGCAGGAAATAGGCAACTACGTAGTGTATGTCAAGGGTCTGGACGGCTTCGGCAACGAGATCATCAAGTCCGGTATGGTGCTATTGATGCGATAAAGACCCAACAGAAATAATTGAAAATGCCCGGCTTGGTCCGGGCATTTTTAATTTACATGTCTCTCGATCTTATTGAATACTTCTCTTGACCGACTGCAGGATGTAGCTCCCTGGAAACAGGATCATTCCTTCCTGCACTATAGTCATCGCTTCTTTTTTTTGTCCTGAAGAGGCATATACCTGAGCCAGTGAAGCATAGGCATTCGGTGAAGGAGCCAGTGTGATCACGTAGCGGTAATCCTCAATGGCTGCAATATAGTTATGTAAAACATCCGCATAAAGTTCTGCGCGTAATTGCGCGTAGGCCCACTTGCCGGGATCAAGTGAAAGGGCCTTTTCCAAATAGCCTAAGGCGAGCAGCACATCCTCTTCCTGCATATCTGCCTTGTCCATTGCATACAGCGAGGCCAACGTATACCAATGGTCTGCTACGTTGGGCGTTTCGGTAATCTGTAAATAGGCCAGCGCAATGGCCTCCTGATGCAGGTTGGCAAACACTTGCGGATCGGATAGGCGAACGACCGGCAACAGCGCCATTCTGTGTGCAAGCGATGTGCTGTCACGATGGCATAGTTCTAGCAAGTCGTTTACCGCCTGAAACTTCCGGCGGTCTGTTCCGGCTGCCAGGCAATAATTGGCTCTTTTGATCAGCCATTGATCTAGCGTAGTATCTGCCAGAATGGCCTTGTCGAGATCAGCCAAGATGCTATCAGGCGTAACGCCCGGCAAAGTTTCAAGCACAGATGCACGTGCACCATAGTAATGCGGATAATTCGGGTCTGCTGCGATCAGTGCATTCAGTGCCTCTAAAGCCTTTTGTGCATCTGCTGTTTCCAAAGCATCATAATAGGTGTTCAGGTGCTGCCTGATCTGTGGCGTCATAAGCTGCACCGACTGAGCCTTGGTTATCCCCGTGGATAGACTCCACAGGAAAAGGGTGAGGGTGGTAGACCATACACGCATACAGGGAATTTGATCTCCAAAACTACAATAAAGACACCTATACCCTGTTGGAGTTTCCGTATTTTTACAGAACGGCATACATCGAACTGCATGAGAAAACTTTTATACAGCATCCTGATCACAGCCCTTACCGGTTGGCAAACATATGCACAAACAACGCAATTCTGCGCAACGGATGACGTGCGTCGAAACTCCATAGAACTGCATCCGGAGATCTTAGAAAAAGAGGCGCAATTCAATGCATTCGCACAAACCAAACTGGGGCAGATCGCCCGAATGGAAGGCGAAACACTGGTGATACCGGTGGTATTTCATGTGATCCATGATTACGGCCCGGAAAACATCAGTGATGCACAGATCTATGATGCCATCGAGAAGATCAATGCAGACTTTAGCGCCACCAATACGGATTTTATTAATACCATTCCGGAGTTTCAGGATATTGCTGTTGATTGTGATATCGAATTCAGACTGGCACAAAAGGAGTTAAGCGGCGGATGCACCAATGGGATCACCCGCACCGCCTCTCTGCGCACATATAACGGATCTGATGCGGCTAAACTGGATGGCTGGCAATCAGGAAAATATCTGAATATCTGGGTGGTGAAATCACTACCTGCAGGAACAGCCGCATATGCCTATTATCCTACCAGTATTGTCGGTATCATGCACACTGTCGACGGCATCATCTGTCGATACGATTATGTAGGCACTATTGGCACCGCAGGATCTTATGCAGCTCATGTGTTAAGTCATGAGATCGGACATTATTTGAATCTGCAGCATCCCTGGGGAAACACCAATGCGCCAGGCGTGGCCTGCGGTGATGATCAGGTGCCCGATACACCAATGACCGAAGGCTGGACAAGCTGCTATCTCACCGGTAATACCTGTGGTGGGGGAGTGGACAACGTGCAGAATCATATGGATTATTCATATTGCACCACCATGTTCACGGAAGACCAGAAAAGCCGTATGTATGCTGCTCTGGAAAGCGAGGATGCCATGCGCAATAATTTGTGGACAGAGGAGAATTTGTTGCTTACCGGAACGAACGACGGATATGTCAGCGGAACATGTATTCCGGAAGCGGACTTTTACACTGCACAACGATATATCTGTGCCGGTGAAAGTGTAACTTATTACGATGTGAGTTACAAAGGGCCGGTAGAGTCCCGTGTTTGGACTTTCGAAGGTGCCACGCCATCTACTTCCACAGAAGAAGATCCGGTAGTGACCTATGATACGCCGGGTTGGTATACAGTAACACTTTCTGTAACGAATGCAGCTGGTACGAATGTACGGGAGTGGACCGATTATATCTATGTCTCACCGGAAGTAGCACCGTATGACAGAAATTATTTCGCTGATTTCAACAGCGAGGAAGCTACCTATAACGACTGGATGCTGAATAATAAATATCCGGATAATTTTGAATGGAAATGGCGTTGCGGCAACGGCTATTGGAATACCGGATGTATCTGGCTGAATAGCAATGATGCGCCTAATCTGGAATCGGATGTGGTGCTTTCTCCCATCTTTGATCTTTCGGATGGACTTGCCAATAATGTTTTCTTCAAATACAGCACCACCTCTTCCGGCATGGATGCCGGTGACTATACCATGTCGCTGAAGATGTTTTACAGCATTAATTGCGGTGATAGCTGGATATCAATGGGAAAGATAACCGGCAGCGATCTGATCACCAGCTATGGCGGCAGCCCTGATTTCTTTCCACAGTATCCGGATCAGTGGGGAAGTGCTGCTTTCAGCATTCCCACGAATGCTAAAGATGAGCACGTGCAGTTCAAGATCGAATTTGTGGCAAATCCTTACTCGAATAATATTTTCATTGATGACTTCAACTTCATAACAGGTGTATTAAGCGCGCAAATGCCCGAAGCGCAAATGGATCTGAAAGTATATCCGAATCCGCTGGATGGTGCCGGAGCCGCTGTGGTGCAATATAGTTTGGTGGCACAGTCAGATCTGCAATTACACATTCTGGATCTCACTGGTAGTGAAGTAGCGTCCATTGCTTTGGGTGTGCAGGAGGCTGGCAGTCACACCTACTCACTGAATCCCGCGGAGTTGAAGCTTTCTTCAGGTTGCTATTTTATTCGCTTATCGGATGGGGTTTCTGACGCTGTTTCCCGATTGATCATCCTATGATGGTCAGGAGGCGTAAGGCACCTGAAAACTGAGTGTGCCGCGCCCATAATCGATCACCATTTGGTATTGCCGGAGTATATCCCCGCCAATGATGGCCACCACAGGATCCAACAGGGCTGAGGTGTATGCATCGTTTACCGTGGAAAGATCCAACTGCGCAAAAATTACCGGACTGATCTTATACTTCCCCAAGTGTACGCCGCGCAGTTTGATGAAGGTGGCATTGGGTATGTTGGCGCCTAATCCGGTGGTCAGGTGCTCAGTAACGATCCGGCGCGTATAGGGGAAATTCCTTAGGGCAAAATCGTGGTCGATCACACTTTTACTGGCACCCGTGTCTACCAGAAACCGCACACGCTTGCGCTGTATCTTGCCTTTTACGAAAATATGTATGCCCTTTGGCGGAATGTCTTCAATGATGAGTGGTATATGAACTGCAGGCATGGTGGTAAAAAAAAGACCGCATGATCACCTGATCATGCGGTCGAAAGTTACTGCAAACTGAGCAATTAGGATGCGGCAGCGTTCATTCTGTCCAGCACATCCATCACCTCACGCACAGCTGTTGCTGAAGCGGTCAGCAATTGCTTCTCATCGGCGTTCAGTTGCAATTCAATGATATTCTCGATGCCATTCTTGCCGAGTGTACAAGGCACACCGAGGTAGATATCCTTAAGGCCGTATTCACCGTCGAGCCATGCGCAAACGGGGAATATGCGGCGTTCGTCCTTAATAATGGCCTCCACCATTTGAGCAGCAGCAGCACCCGGTGCATACCAGGCTGAAGTGCCCAGCAGATTCACGATCTCACCGCCACCAACTTTAGTCCTCTGCACAATGGCGTTGAGTTTGTCGGTGTCGATCAGCTCGGTCACCGGTATACCGCTCACCGTGGTATAACGCGGCAGCGGCACCATGGTATCGCCATGTCCGCCCAGCAGGAGAGCCTGGATATCCTTGGGAGACACCTTCAATGCCTCTGCCAAAAAGGCACGATAGCGTGCAGTATCCAGAATACCCGCCATACCGAAAACGCGACGGCTGTTGATGCCGGCAGTCAGGTAGGCGCAGTAAGTCATAACGTCAAGTGGGTTGGAAACCACGATAATGATAGCGTTCGGGGAGTATTTGATCACCTGCTCGGTAACCGACTTAACGATACCGGCATTCACACTGATCAGGTCGTCGCGGCTCATCCCGGGCTTGCGAGGCAGGCCTGAGGTGATCACCACTACGTCAGAATCAGCTGTGCGGGCATAATCGTTGGTAACCCCAACCACCCGGGTGCTATAGTTGTCGATGGGCGCCTGCTGCCAGGTATCCAGACTCTTGCCCTCAGCAGTGCCTTCTTTGATGTCCAGCACCACAATTTCATTCAGGAAGTCGCGGTGGGCGAGAACATTCGCCACAGTGGAGCCCACATTACCCGCGCCGATTACGGTTACTTTACTCATGGTTTTGTCATTTTAGCCCCCTAAACAAGGTCAGGCGGCTGCAAAATTATGCCATTTAGACTGATTCGGCGTATTGTGCATAAACTTTGATGAGAGATTTATGTTGCTCTCTTTAACTTTACACAAATATTCCACATCCAGCCTATGCGAAAAATCCTGTTTTTATCCCTTATTGCCCTTGGTGTAAGCAACCTGAAGGCCCAGTCTACCGATGGTTTCTGCGGAACGCTGCAGACCGAGGAAGACCTTGCCTGGCTGCGTGCTTACCAGGCCAGCTATGTTCCCGGCGAATTCAGCAGGGGAGGTTCTACGTATTATATCCCCACCAAAGTCCACATTGTAGGTACAGATGATGGTACCGGCTACTACAACCTGAGCTACCTGTTCCAGGCCTTCTGCGAATTGAATGAAAAATTCGCTGAGACAGGCTTTATCTTCTACATTTATGAGGACATCAATTACATCGACAATTCCGACTACTACGAGCACAATTTCCTCGATGGCGGTGAAATGATGGAAGACTACAATGTGAACGATGTCGCAAACATCTATTTTGTGGCTGACCCTGCAGGGAACTGCGGCTACTTCAGCCCATCAGAAGATGCTGTGGCTATCCGTAACTCCTGCGGACTGCCAGGAAATACTACCATTGCCCATGAGTTTGGCCACTTCTTTTCCCTCCCGCACACCTTCTACGGCTGGGAATGGGGAACACCGGATGATGAGGACCAGGAATGGGTGAATGGCGACAACTGTAATTCCTCAGCTGATGGATTCTGCGATACGCCACCCGATTACCTGCCTTACAGGTGGTTCTGCCCCGGACCGGAACAAACCGACCCGTTCGGCGAAACCTTCTTTAGCGATGGTTCGCTGTATATGAGCTATGCGAACGACGAATGTGCCACCCGCTTTTCCGAAGAGCAAATGGAGGCCATGCGCGCTAATCTGCTGGGCCCACGTAATGACTTTCTGGACTTCCCGGAACCGGTATATGTGGATGTGACAGAAACACCGGTACCGCTTTCACCTCCCAACCTGGCTCTGGAGAACTATTATAACTATGTGGAACTGCAATGGACATCCGCAGCTGGTGCTGCAGAGTATCACCTGCAGATATCTTTCAGCCCGAGCTTTTCTGCCATTGCTGCCGATGTGATCACCAGCGATACCTCCTACATCATCACTGAGCTGGCAGAAGACAAAACATATTATTGGAGAATACGTCCGCTGGCGCCGGCCAATACCTGTGAGGCTACCTCATTGGCCTGGTCATTTAACACCGGAACACTGACCATGACCGATGTTGCAACGACCGACCTTTTTGAGTCACTGACCGTTTACCCGAATCCCGCGGTTGCCGGACAAGCTATCCAGATCGGCTATTCTGCGGCTGTTTCAGAGGATGCGGTAATAGAATTGGTTGATTATACAGGACGACTGGTCGCTACCGATGGTTTTACGATCCTTTCGGGCAATCAGACCTATACATTCGAGATCCCTGCTGTGTCTGAAGGCTTTTACATGGTGCGTATCCGTTCCGGAAATCAAACAGAAAATATCCGCCTGTTCATTGCAGAATAATTGAAGTGAACCCGTGTGGTTGAACGAATAGACCGGCAGCGTTGTATGACCTGCCGGTTTTTTTATGTGGTGAGATGCACACGTAAAACCCGGGTTGTTTTGCCTGTTACCGCAAACCGCCCATCCTGTCGCACGCCGGCTACCCAAATGATATGGTCACCGCTCATTAACACCGGAGTGCGCTCCTTGTCCGGGATAGACATTTTAATGTCAACCAACAGATCGCTTACCTTTTTTTTGCCGGGCTTACCGCTTTTAGGTTTGGTCAAACCGAGCGGATATAAATAGTCGCCCTTTTCCCAGATGCGCAATGCCAGCGGCCATTGTAACTTCTCAGCATCAAACAGTGCTGTATCCGGTGAGGTGTGCACGGATAACCCCGGAGCATTCCGTAGTATCTCAAAATGCAACACAGACTTCCCAAATTGAACGGCACGTTGCTCCTGATCAATGTATACCATGCTTATCGCCGACGGCTGATGTCCGGTAAGCAGAAAATGGCTTCCGGTAGTTACCAGACGGTGTGTTGCACTCAGGAATTGCCTGCCGCTGTTTCCGGCTGCCTCCCAGATCTGCGCACACTGATCGTTGTTGAAGCCATAAGCCGACAGCCAATGATACAGGAGCGATCTGCCTGCCTTATGGTGTGTTATCCGTTTGGTCGGCAGTAGTATGTCGTCCCCTTTAACAGTCAGCCATCTGTGCAATAATGCATCTGAGCGTTCCTGCATCAAACCTGCCGCATCGCCCATTCTTTCTGCATTTTCACGCATGGTTTGAATAAGTGAGGGGTTGAGTTCGCGCAGGAGCGGCATAATCTTATGCCGGATGAAATTCCTTCTGATGTCGGTGTCTGCATTGGTCGCATCTTCCCGATATTGCACCTGATGCTCCGAGCAATATGCTGATAGTGCAGCTCTGTCGGTGAATAGGAGGGGGCGGATCACCTGTTGTGACCTCAACGGTATACCGCTTAATCCTTTAACGCCGGTACCACGCACCAGATGCATGAGCATCGTTTCCGCCTGATCATCGCCATGATGGGCTGTGCAAATATGGGTGTAGCCGTTGGCTGACCGTATCTCCTCCAGCCATTGATAGCGGAGTATCCTGGCGGCCTCTTCGATCGACAATTTATGTTGTCGGGCGTATTCCCGTGTAGAAACACGTGTGGTGTGGAACGGGGTATTGGATGCCCTGGCGGCTTCCTCCACGAATTGCTGATCGGCATCGGCATCTGTGTCGCGCAATTGAAAATGCATATGCGCCACACCAACGGCAAAACCTGACACTCGGAATAAATGCCACATGGCCATGCTGTCCAGTCCGCCGCTCACTGCCAGCAACAAGCGGTCTTCCGGACCACAGAGTCCGGTGGATCGCAGATGCGCCTGGAATATTTGCGGAGTTAGTGCCATAAGTCGGTATCAGTCCTCGTCGAGGCCCATGCGGAAATTCAATGCTGCATTCTGGAGTTCAGCGAGCGCGTGCTGGTCCTGCAGGCGTTTTGCGATCTCTATACCTTTGGTATAGGTGGATTCGGCATCCTCTCTTCTGCCCAGCCGGATATAAAGTTTGGCCAGGTGATAATATGTGCCGATGTAATCAGGTTGTGTAGCGGTTAAATGCTCGAAATATCGGAGACCCTCCTCCGGCTGGCCGGATTTAATGTATTCCAGTGCCAGTGCGTAATTCAAAAAGGCATCCTCGGGGGTGTTCTTCAGGTATTCCAGTAGTTGCGGTATCCGGCTCATTGAACAAGTATTTCCAGACCGCAAAGATACGCCGTAATCAGGGGCCATCCCTGTCGCAAGGGAGGTATATGGAAAATAGGGAAAAAGCCGTTTTTTGCCCTTTAAGCCCTATCTTTGCACTCCGAATCCAAACGTTACGCATGAAACTACTTGTCTGCATCAGCAAAGCCCCTGATACTACTTCCAAGGTTGCCTTTGCGGATAATAATACCCGTTTCAATGAACAGGGTGTTCAGTTCATAATCAACCCCTACGATGAATGGTATGCCCTGGTAAGAGCATTGGAATTAAAAGAGACCCTCGGAGGCACGGTGACCGTGATCAATGTTGGCAAGGCCGACAATGAGCAGATCATCCGTAAGGCGCTGGCCTTAGGTGCCGATGATGCGATCCGCATTGATCTGGATCCGATGGATGCCTATCAGGTGGCAGCGAATATTGCAGAGCATGCCCGTAGCGCAGGTTATGATATCATTTTCACCGGAAAGGAGACCATCGATTACAATGGTGGGGTGGTTGGCGCTATGCTGGCTGAACTCCTCGACCTTCCCTATGTGGCGCTCGCAGCCAAACTGGATGTGGATGGAAGCGGTCTGGTGGTAGCACAGGAATTGGAAGGGGTAAAACAAACCGTGCAGGTAAAGATGCCCTGCGTGGTAAGTGCACAAAAAGGTATGGCGGAAGCACGTATCCCGAACATGCGCGGCATCCTGGCATCCAAAACCAAGCCGGTGCAGGTGCTAAACCCATCTGTAACGGCTGCGCAAACGGCTGTTAAAACCTTTGCACTGCCCGCCGAAAAAACCGGCTGCAAGATGATCACGCCTGAAAATGCCGCTGAGCTTGTACAGCTGCTGCACAACGAAGCCAAAGTAATTTAATCCCAATTTACAGAATCAGTCATATGCAATTAGTATTTGTAGAAACCGTAAACGGAAAACTGAAAAAAACATCTCAGGAAGCGGCTGCATTTGCTGCTGCCATGGGAGATACCATAGCGCTGGCAATAGGCACGGCCGATGCCGCGGAATTGTCGCAGTTGGGAAAACTGGGCATCCAAAAAGTATTGCATCTGGCAGATGCGAAACTGGATCAGGTATACAGTAAAGCATATACCAAAGCGATCGCAGCGGCTGCTGACTCGATCGGTGCGGATGTGGTGGTATTATCCCACAATTCCACCGGAAAGATGGTTGCACCGCGAGTGGCCGTTCGTATGGGCGCATCATTGTTTCCCGGCGTTAATGCACTGCCTGCAGGTGATACGGTAAGAAAGGCCGTGTTCAGCGGTAAAGCCTTTGCCGATCTTGCACTGCAGGGCGCAAAAAAAGTCATTACCCTGAATCCAAACTCATATAAACCGGGCACAGGGGAGGGAACCTGTCCGGTAGAATCTTTTAGCGTTAGCCTGTCGGATTCCGATTTTGATTATGCCATCACAGCCGTGGAAGACGAGGCCGGTGGTCATGTTCCGCTGCCGGAGGCTGAGATCGTTGTATCGGGTGGACGCGGTTTGAAAGGCCCTGAACACTGGGGTATCGTGGAAGACCTGGCCAAGGCCCTGGGTGCCGCTACCGCCTGTTCACGTCCTGTGGCCGACATCGGCTGGAGGCCGCATCATGAGCATGTTGGACAGACCGGCATCACCATCAAGCCGACCCTGTATATTGCCGTGGGTATTTCCGGTGCCATCCAGCACTTGGCCGGCGTGAACCAGAGTAAGGTGATCGTGGTGATCAACAAGGATCCTGAAGCACCATTCTTCAAGGCAGCCGACTACGGTATTGTAGGCGACGCCTTTGAGGTATTGCCCAAGATCACGGAGGCCGTAAAACAACTGCGAAACGCCGGTTGATCGGCATATGCATCATCCACATTCAGGTCATTGTTATCTCATTCAGGAATATGTAACTTAGCGAGTAGCCATGCAAAAGGTTGAGCTCGAAATATCCGGTTTGTCGCATACGATCACGCAATCGCAGAGCTATGCGGTACTGCTGAGCGAGAAGCATGGACTCAGAAAATTACCCATCGTGATCGGCGCATTTGAAGCGCAGGCTATTGCTGTGGCGATCGAAAAAGTGGTGATCAACAGACCGCTCTCGCACGATCTGATCAAAAACATATTCACCATATTTCAGATCACGTTAAAGGAGATCCTGATTGATAACTTACAGGAGGGGATATTTTATTCCAAGCTGATCTGTGAACGCGACGGACAGGAGTTCGAAATAGACTCCAGAACGAGTGATGCACTTGCCCTCGCTGTGCGTTTCAACTGCCCCATATTTACCTACGAATTTATTCTGGATGCAGCCGGTGCCATCATCAACGAACCTGAATCAGAGGAAGAGGAGGATGAAGACATCGACACAACACTGGAATCCCTCCAGGAAGAGACTGCCGGCACAGAAGAACTCGGTGCCATGTCTTTGAAAGACCTCAATGAACGACTGAAGGAGTTTCTCGATCATGAGGACTATGAATCTGCGGCCCGCGTGCGCGACGAGATCGAACGCAGGAAAAATGCCTGATGTAACTGTATGTCACTTAAACTGATCATCTGGGTAGGTTTGGGTGGCTTCGCCGGAACCGTTTTGCGTTGGATGATCGGCGCCTGGACCCTAAAACACCTGCCTTCCGGGTTTCCCTATGGCACCCTTACGGTAAACCTGCTCGGGGCACTTGCTATCGGCTGCCTGTATGGTTTCTTTGAACGTCAGAACATACCTGTATCCGACTGGCGGTCTGTGCTCACGGTTGGTGTTTGCGGCGGGTTCACGACATTCTCGGCATTTACAATGGAGAACATACTGCTGCTGCGCGAAGGGCATTACCAGATGGCAATTTTCTATATCTTTATCAGTCTTTTACTCGGCCTGGCCATGACCTTCGGCGGTTATATGTTCACCCGTGCATAAGGCATTTTTTGCACACAACCGGACACGTATTTATGATAGAATCGATCCTGCGCGGATTATTGGGTATTGCCTTTCTGGTGGGCGTCTGCTACCTGTTTAGCAATAACCGTAAAGCGATAGACTGGAAACTCGTTGGCAGCGGCCTGACCATCCAGTTCCTATTTGCATTCCTTATCATCGCATTACCCGATCTAACGGAAACATACACCGGGTATCGGTTTGACTGGATACAAAGAGTGTTCCAGGCCATGGCCGACTTCTTTGTCATGGTCATCGGCTATACCAATGCCGGAGCTACGTTCGTGTTAGGCGACTGGCCTTCTGTTACGACGGTGGCTGACGGTATTACCGGTGAATTATTTACTGTGGGCTACATATTCGCATTCAAGGTATTGCCCACCGTTATCTTTTTTTCAGCGCTTACAAGTCTGTTGTACTATCTGGGCATACTGCAAAAGATCGTTTATGGATTTGCCTGGGTGATGAGCAAGACCATGCGCTTAAGCGGCGCGGAAAGTTTGAATGCCGCAGGGAATATTTTCCTCGGGCAAACTGAAGCCCCACTGCTTATCCGTCCATATCTGGAAAGGATGACACGCTCTGAATTATTGTGTGTTATGGTAGGTGGAATGGCAACTATTGCCGGTGGCGTTATGGCCGCTTATATTGGATTTTTAGGCGGTGATGACATTGCGAAGCAAAAGATGTTCGCCATGCACCTCCTGAGTGCTTCGATCATGAGCGCACCTGCTGCGATCGTAGCGGCGAAAATGTTGTTTCCGCAGACGGAAAAAGTGGATTCAGAATTAAAAGTGAACAAGGAACGCATCGGCAGTAACGTGATCGAATCAGTTGCCAACGGCACGACCGATGGTTTGAAACTGGCCGTGAACGTGGGAGCCATGTTGCTCGCCTTTACTGCTTTTATGGCTATGTTCAATTCGATGTTTCTGGGGATAGGTGGTTTGCTCGGCATCAATGATAATATCGCTGCTTATACCAACAATGCTTATTCCGGACTTTCACTCGACTATATATTCGGGCTCGTGATGGCTCCTGTGGCATGGTTACTTGGAACACCTACTTCTGATATTCTGCTGGTTGGACAGTTATTGGGCGAGAAAACGATCATCAATGAATTTGTGGCTTATGCCACTTTGGGTGAAGTAAAGGGTATGCTGGATGAGAAATCCGTGATCATCGCCACCTATGCCTTGTGCGGATTTTCGAATTTCGCCTCCATCGGTATTCAGATCGGCGGTATCGGCGCTTTGGCACCCAATCAAAAAACTTCTTTATCGCAATTAGGTTTACGTGCCTTGCTGGGAGGTACGGTTGCTTGTTTTTTCACCGCGGCTATTGCCGGCATGATCATCTGACCGTATGCAGGAATTTTATCAATGGGTGATCTTCATGGGCTTTATCGCCCTCATGGCAGCTGTTCTGTATGCCTTTGCAGCAGGATGGATGCATACCGCCCGAACCAAAAGAGAAAGCTTCAGGGAATGGCAGCAATTGAACGGAGGGGTAGTGCGTATGATGTGCCTGCTCATCATTCTGGTGTGTGTCATCGTATCCGTATACAAATACAATGATGTGCGCTCTGTGTTGGAAGCACCGCCAACACTGCAGACCGAGTGATCATTTGAACCATTGCGCAGCATACGGATGTGCTGCAAAATAATGGTAGGCACGAGCCGCCTCTTTCATTCTTCCTTTGGAAGAAGGGTGTATCCCTCCTTTTCCTGCATCTCTACAATCCCAGTCATATCCAACGGCATCTCCCTTCGTCCCATTTGTCCATAATGCAGGGCCCCAGTCGATAAAAGGCATGGAATCCTGACCGTAGCCGGCCTGACCCGTTATCTGGCGTTCTATGACCCATTTCACCGACCATCCGTGATAGTATGCACTGGGTTCAGCCAGTTCCTTCGGGCCGGGTGGTTCACCGATGCCGATATAACCGGCATATGGTCTGTCGGAAAGAAATACGATCTGCGCATCCGGATAGCGTATGCGTATATGCTGCAATACAGTTCTGTATTTTTCGGTTTGCACTTCGGCCTGATCGGGAAAAGGAAGTGTATGACTTAAAATATCACCCGTGCTGATCCAGATAACCTGTATCTGCCGTGTGGTGAGGCCGGCCGCGCGAATGGAAACATCTACGCTGTCCCAATAATCCGAGCGGATGTCTGTCATAGAATTGATATCGCGTCCGCCCTGTGCGCCAATGATGATCTTAAGCGGACTTTCGGGATGCATGAGCTGATACATTTCTCTGAATGTCCTCCCGGTCATCGCAGCCGTGCTGTAACCGAGGATGAGCATACCTATGGCGCCGTGCTGATCCGGTCGCCCTGCAGTGTCGCGGGGAATGATCGCACTGGCATTTTGCATACCCGTGGTGAAATGTGGTGATGGAATAGTATTACCTTCAGGATATAATCCGCCGGCAAATCCTTCAAAAGACTTTTCGCCGAGATCAGCAATAGGGGAGAACGGAGTACTATTGTCAGGACACCGACTGCCGGATGCGCTCACGAGCAACATGGCCATGCCACAGATAACCGATACTAAAACCCAATGCCTGCCAATATTCGCCATGTCGGTAAGTCCGTGTAAATATCTGAAGAATAGGGCGTATAGGCTACATCGATGCGCAGAAAGTTGAACAGGTGTTCAACACCTGCGGCCATTTCCGTGTATACTCCTGTGACCGGACTATGCAGAAAATGGACGCTGAATACGGGATCCATTTTCAGTTGTTTGAACAGCGGCAGCTTTCTGAACAGGAAACCATCCGTGTGCCATTCCACATGTGCGGTATGCAGCATCCGGTCATTGGTTGCCAGATAGTAGGGGAGAAGAAAGAACCCATTTTCATCGAGGCGACTAAAGTGTGTTGCGTTGCCTGCAGCGTGCAACTGATCCGCTATGTCAGGCAGGGTGTCGCTGAACATCACGGATGAGCGCAGGCTGACCTGCAGACTGCCGGCCAGACGCAATTGAATGACATCTTCCATTTGAAACTCAGCCACGCCAAACCGATAATGTTCAAATGCCGCCGGCGCAGCCGATAATTTCAGTTGTGCGGTGAGAACCGGATATTCAGGATCATACACGAATTTTTCATCCGGATAGGTGATGTAGGTCTGGCGGATGACATACTTTGCTTTTGCATACCACGAAAGAATATCCGGCATTTCGCCTTCAACCGAAACCGGTGCATCGGCGATGGCAAAAGTGTTGTTGTCAGAAAATGCGTTGTCCGCCTGTTCGATCCATGGCGATAGGTTTGTGGAATTCGAATACCGATAGCGATTGGTATATTGCAACCCGGAGCCAAGATATAATCCATTGGCCCATAATTCCCGTTCTGCATCCACCTGAATGTAATCACGGCCATACAGCTTCAAATAATTTTCTTCCAGCAGCAGGGTATACGCAGTATTCAAAAGATTACTGATACCCCTTGCATTGTATTGCCGCATGTCACTGCCGCCGCTGATGCTGTAACGCGCCTTTGTAAAAGGATCAGGCCTGTAAACGATGTTCGCATTGGCCATCAGGCCGGGTGATGCAGAACTATAACGTAAAACGGTTTCCATGGCTATCCGTCGGCGTGTATCCAATTGCTTGCTGATGGTGACAGCAGGCTGTATCACATACCCTTCCACCGTATTGAACTGTAGGAGATCAAAGATCGGGTTGGTAGAGATCTGAATCTTCTTAGGCGTACTGCGATAGATATATCCGCCAATGAGATGACTCCAGCGAAAGCTGTTGAATACCCGATCGGCAGAATCCTGATAAGCCAGCGTTTCCTTTCTTTGGGCAAGGGATTCCTTTTTGAGGTAATCATCCGTTTCCTCCCGGGTCAGCTGCATCGGCCGAATAGTACTCCAATACAGGGAATCCTGTTGATTGGCTCCGGACTCAATGCGTGTGCGTTCACCGGTAAAGAATCCGGCCGGGAATACAGGTTCAATGGTGTAATTACTGTAATAACCGTGAAAATATCCGTTGCCCTGAATGCCGAAAAAGTTGTAATTGAAACTGAATTTATTGGACAGCAACACCAAATGCTGAGGATCTGCATAATAATATTCCTGCTCCACGCGGAATGTATCAATGAACTCAATGCCATTCGATTTACTCAACTCCAGCTGCACACCGGTAAAACGATAGTCGTCGTCAGTGATATAAATAATTCCCTGATACACCGGGTCGGTCTTTCGTTTAGGTGTTACCTCTATCGTGTAGATCGTATGCTGTTGATCTGTGGTCTGGTGGATCAGTCGGTAGGTGTAAAAGAAAAGCGCATTATCCGCCACCGGAGAAACAAAACCGCGTTGGGAGAACCCTTCCAACGTCTCCAGGTTCTTATAGAAGTTCATCTGCATACTGGCCGCATCATTCCAGCTGAAACTCGAATTACTGCCGCTTACCAGCGAGGCGTGCATGATCTCGCGGGTTTTATCGGGTTGCTGAAAATGAAAGGTGGAAGAGGATTCAGACAAATACACGATACCGGTATTGTTTGAGTCAACATCAAGAATGGTGTTAAGCTTGACCCCCATCAGCTGTTCAGGTGCCTCAGTGAGTTTTTGTAATCCCTTCATATACACCGAGCAGGTGAAGGCATTGATCTCTTCGAGATGTGCAGCTCTTTTTTCTATGGCTTTGCGGATGATCGGGTAGGCGGGGTCTTCACGGTTGGCACTCACCACCAGCGTCTCCAGCTCCATCAGTTCGGCTTGCAAAACGATATCCAGTCGCAGCGGGGTGGTTGTGAGCACAATAGGTCGTTCCTGCCGCTGATAACCGATGAATTGAAAGACAATGGTGTACTCACCCTCAGGTGCCTGCAGTCGATAGTATCCCTGTTCATTGGTCACGCCGGCGTACCCTGAATTGCGCAAATACACATTACAAAACGGAAGTGGCTGGTTCAGCGAGTCGGTGACATATCCTTCCACGATGCCGGAACCGTACGACGCATGTGTGCCCAGGAGGATCCATCCGCACAAAAAGGGCATTAACCACTTGATCATTACTCAGCAGGAAAGAGGGAACGGGCGTACTACCGGAATACATAACTTACGCCGGCACGGAGGCCAAAAACAAAGTTTCGCTTGGCGTAATCATTGAGCGGTTCTATATGGGTGCTAATATCGTTGGAGAATGTTCCGCGAGCACCGGCAGATACCACCAGGTTGTCCTGCAGGTATACGTCATATTCGAGACCCAGTACTACGGAAACATCATTGTGCTTAAATAACTCCTCGGCGGATTCTTCATATCGCTTGTCCTGTGGCATGCGAGCTTCACGCAGCATACCGTATTGAACGCCGGCCGTATAATTCAACACAATGGGTTTATCTGTCAGGTCAGATATGCGTCCAACCTTCACTTTTGCAGTAACGGGAATGAGGTCATAATTCAGCGAAAGTGATTTTTCCACGATCTCATCGTCTTCCGACATCACGTAGTTTTGTCCCTGAACGGCATTATACACATATTCTGCTTCGATACCGAAGTTGTTATTGATGTTGTATCCCACCTTCACGCCTTTGGTATGACCGAATTTGAGAGAAGGTTGTATCGGACGGGTGCCCTTGAACACGTTACCGTATTCCAGGATGGATACCTGATTATAACTGGCAGCCACACCGATATACATGCCGCGCATATCCATATCCCTGTAGCGCGCTTTATAGGTGGGCGCATCCATCACTTCCAGTTCCTGATCTTCAGGTTCCTGTCCGATATAAGAGAAGCCCATCATATCGATCGGTTCAGCCATGTTGTATACCCGTTCAAAAATATCCTGATTTTGAGCGAAGACTTCTTCATCCTCCGGCAGTGGTGGCAGGAAAATGAATTCCTCCTGATCGGTAACAGGGGGTATAGCGATGGAGGCGAAAGTTTCCATCACCTGCGGTTCTGAAGGGATCTCCTGAGTGAATCGGGCTATAGCGGAAGCCTGCACAGGTAATTGCCTGGCCACAGAAGTTGAGGCCGTAGCCTGAATGGCTGTCGTATTCAGTATTTGTTCAGAAGCGGCCAGTGCCGGTTCAGGGGAAGATACAGGCGACAGGGAGAGGGAAGGGTTGCCGAATGGTGTAGACAACAGGGTAACGGCCAGGAAGAGCATAAAAAGTGCTGCATACCTGGCAGCAGGTATGGTGCGGTGTGTTTTTGCGGAGGTCTGGCTCAGTTCCTGTTCGATGCGGTTCCACACATCGTCGGACGGCCTCAACTCATATCGCTCAACACCGGACCGGAAGATCCTGTCGATATGGTGGTTATTCTCCACTTGCTTTGCGTTTCAGGCCTGTTCGTTGTTCTACCATTTCCATCAGTATGTACCTGGCACGTGCCAATTGACTCTTAGACGTGCCTTCACTGATGTTTAGTTGCTCGGCTATCTCTTTATGTGAAAATCCTTCTATGGCATAGAGACTGAAAACGGTGCGATAACCCGGGGAGAGGCTTTCGATCATTTGCATCAGATCCCCTGCAGCCAGCTTATCCAGGGCATTCTCATCGTAAAACTCCACCTCTGTTTGTTCAACATCCAGAATGGGGTAAAGGATATTCTTCCTTCTGTGCACTTCAATGGCCGTATTCACCATGATCTTGCGCAACCACCCTTCAAAACTGCCTTCGAAACGGAATCTTTCCAGATGACGGAAGGCTTTGATGAATCCTTCCTGCAGAATATCCTCAGCGGACTGATAATCAGGGGCATAGCGCAAACACACACCAAACATTTTTGAGCAGAAGCGGTCATACAGGAGCTTTTGTGAAACTCTGTCGCCTTTTAGGCACTGTCTTATCAGGTCGTCCTCTGAAATAGCTCTGTCGATTCGGATACGCTTCATAGCGAATGATTTAACGGATGAGTTTGCACCGTTAAGGTAAATATTAACATTTGAATTTCAAAATCCGGCTGCTAAAAAGGCTGTCAGTTGTGCAAAAGCTTTTGCCCTGTGGCTGATCCCGGATTTTTCGTCCGGTTCCATCTCGGCAAACGTAAGGCTGTAGCCGTCGGGAATGAATATCGGGTCATAGCCGAATCCCTTGTTTCCGCGAGGTTCCGTGGCGATATGTCCTGTCACAATTCCCGTGAATTGGTGCACCGCGCCCTGTCTGATCAGGGTGAATACCGTCCTGAAACGCGCACTGCGGTCGTTTTCACCCCGCAGGTTCAGTAGCAGCAGATGCATATTGGCCTCAGCATCACGTGTTCCGCCATAGTGTGCCGTATGCACCCCCGGTTCACCGCCCAGCGCCTCCACTTCGAGACCCGTATCCTCGGCAAAACAATCCACCCCGAACTTCCGGTGGACATACATGGCTTTTTCCAGGCTGTTTTCAGGGATCGTATCATGTGTTTCCGGGAGTTCTTCCAGGCAACCGATATCGCGCAACCCGCGCAGGTGAAAGCCCGACGGCAGCAGTGCCTGCACTTCTTTTACCTTATGAGGATTGGCAGTGGCAAAAACCAGATCGGTCATGTCAATCGGAACATTTGTTGTAAACGGCCCCAAAGGAGCTTCTTGTCCTCCTCGGCGATCACTTCCAGACTATCGGCTGCAAGAATATTTAACTTATTAAAAATGAATGGCTTGTAAAGAGTTATCTCCATCGAAATGTTAAGCATGTTGAGGTCGACTCCCAGTAGGATAAGGTTACGGATATTGGCTGCTCGGGTGATCTGCACGATGCTGAGGCCGGGGTGTTCCAGGATGTTGACCAGCTTAACGGAGCCCTCCGGTTGCTTCAGAGCGGCCATCAGGCGCTCCATGGCTACGCGACCTTTATCGCTGACAGCGTTGCCGTCGGCGGGTTTATAGATCATCAGCGTTTCGACCGGAGGCGCTACGATGTGAGTAAGGTCATTGGCAATTGTCGGCGATATTGTTAGTTTTGTGGCATCCGGGATAAGATACGCCGTTTCATCCAATAAAGCTCCTTCGAATCGCAGTTTTTCAGGCATGGGAGTATGTTAGCCGGAGGTAAATTTACAAGGTACCGAATTAACTGAACCGCCTGTTTTCAACATTATGACCGTAACCGTTCAATCCGCCTATCCCATTGAGATCACCAAGGCCTCTGTTTCCCATATAG
Organism: Chitinophagales bacterium; assembly: GCA_036734545.1. Taxonomy (GTDB): domain Bacteria; phylum Bacteroidota; class Bacteroidia; order Chitinophagales; family BACL12; genus UBA7236. The sequence continues at coordinate 20,474 of DAIMYJ010000001.1, read as the reverse complement.
ATGCCGTCAATTTCGACGAACTGCAGTTTGGCAAGGTCTTTACAGACCATATGTTCGAGGCTGATTATATCGATGGGAAATGGACCAATTGCACCATTCGCCCTTTGGGCAGGATCGCTTTGCATCCGGCCACTTCGGCGCTGCATTACGGTCAGGCAGTGTTTGAAGGCATGAAGGCGTTCAAAACCGTTGATGGCAAGCCTATGCTGTTCCGTCCGGACGCTAATTTCCGCCGACTGAATGAATCCTGCGACCGCATGGCCATGCCGGAGATCCCTGAAGAGTTGTTCATGGATGCCCTGCATGCACTGGTCAAGCTGGATGCGAATTGGATACCTGATACCGAGGATGGCTCTTTGTATATCCGTCCCTTCGTATTCGCCACCGACGATTTTGTGGGTATCAAACCTTCCGACACGTTCAAATTCATCATATTCTGTTGTCCTGTAGCGCGGTATTACGCCAAACCCGTGCGTGTGTATATGCAGGAGGAGTTCATTCGCGCATTCCCCGGCGGAACCGGCGCAGTAAAGGCTGCCGGTAACTACGGCGCCACCATGAAACCGCTTATGGAGATCCGCAAGAAAGGCTATGACCAGATGCTGTGGATCGATGGAGTGACCCACAACCGTCTTCAGGAGATCGGCACCATGAACGTATTCGTGCAGATCGATGACACGGTGATCACCATCCCGACAGAAGAGGGCACCATCCTGAAAGGGGTGACCCGTGACTCGTGCCTGCAGTTGCTGCGTGATGCCGGCTATAAGGTAGAGGTGCGGGATGTTACCATTCAGGAACTCCTGGATGCACAGCGTAGCGGCAGACTGAAGGATGCCTTTGGCACCGGTACAGCTGCCACAGTAGCGCCGATCGGTGTGATCGGCTACAACGATGTGGAATATCCACTGCCGCCTGTTGAGGATCGCGTGGTGAGTAACTGGCTCAAGAAGGAATTGTGGTCCATCCGCAAAGGCCTCACAGAAGACCGCCATGGCTGGATGCAGCCTGTGCTCTGACCGAATACTTATCGGATCCCGGTGATCATGAATTCCACCCGCTGATTGGCCTGACGGCCCTGCGGTGTATTGTTATCTGCTACCGGCAGTGTTTTCCCGTACCCCTTGTAGGTTAATCGTTCGGCCGGAATGCCCTGCCCGACGAGATATTCGACTACTGAGCGCGCCCTGCGCGTGGACAGGCTGTTGCAATAGTTGTCATCGCACAGGCCGTTCGTATGCCCGCGAATCTCTACACTCACACCGGGGTTTATCCGGAGGAAGTCGGCAATGCGGTCGAGTTCGGTGAAGCTGGAGTCTGTGAGTTTATGGCTGTTCACTTCAAACAGGATATTTCGCATCTCTACGATCACGCCGGTGCGACCGGGTACCAGCGAGAAATCCTGGATCTTTTCCCTTGTAACACTTAGGTCCTTCAGGTCGATGAGGGTGTCCATGCTTAAATAACCGGGTGCATGCACGAGTATTCGGTATTTCCCATCGCCCGGCAGCACAACCGCATAGGTCCCGTCACTGCTGCAGGATCCGGAGCCCTGACGAGCTGCGCTTTCACCATATTCGTACTGGATGCCGGCGGAGACTGGCTGACCGGTGATGCGGTCGGTGACCGTGCCTTTGAGCCAGAGAATATGCTCTGGCAAGAGTTCATCCGGCATTTTAATGCGAAAAATGTCCAGATTCGTGACAGCGGATCTACTGGAAGAATAATAGCCATACTCACCGCGGGCATCCACACTGAAATACACATCCCACTCGGCCGTATTGACTTCAGCACCCAGATTGAGTGGCGCCGACCAGTTGGTCCAGGTATCGTCCAGACGACGTGCCATGTAGATATCCTGATTACCATAGCCGGGGAAGCCATTGGAAGAAAAATACAAGGTTTTTTCGTCGGAGGCCAGGAAAGGGGTCATTTCGTTGCCGGCACTGTTGATCACCGGTCCGAGGTGGAGTGGGGCAGAAAAAGAGCCATCTGATTCCCGAAAGCTCACATAGAGATCCAAAAGGCCTTTGCCGGCGGGGATCTCCACCGACATCAGCAAAATGTTCCCACCGGCAGATAAATGGAATTCGTTGTATGGATTCAGGTTGGCAAATGCGCGGATGGTAATGGCCTGTGGTAAACTCCAGCCTGTATTTGTGCGGGATGTGATAGATACACCTCCACCGGGATGTCCGGTCGGAGCATAGGTATTCCCCACCAATGCCGTGTTCCCATCCGGTGAAATGGCACATAGAAAGTTATGGTAGTCGTTGTTAAGCGGTGGGCCGATATTCAAGGCTGTGGACCATTCACCGTTTACCTGTTTACTGAACCAGATATCATCCGATCGTTCGGGGCCCATATTTTCCGGATGTAATTTTCGGTCAAAGTACAGGGTGTTGCCATCCGGGGAAACTATAGGATACACTTCATCATAAGCAGAATTCACCGCGTCGCTCAGCCGCTGTGCCGGTTCAGAGAATGGTGTGGTGGCCAGGGCGATGGCAGGCAGGGCAGGGGAGGCTGCACTGCTGAGACCAATGGCATCGATCTGATACGTATTGTTCAGTGTCGGTTTTGCCATCACCAATAATACTTCACTGAATGCACGCGTATTCTTTTGGAGGTCCAGCATGAACATCCTGCCGCCACCCAGCGACTGCGGGTTGGGATTGTTATACACTAATATATCAGGAGATCCCGGGGAACCTATATACACCCGCAGGATATGTCCGGCGTTATGATTCTCAGCCACCAATATCTTTTTCACCACTACTGCTTCCCGAATGCGCACGCGCACATATTCGGTATCGCGACCTTCATGAAATTCAGGTGACCATGCGCAGGTGCTGAATGAAGGATTCGGATAACGGTTAGGTGCACCGATGAGCTGGCAGGAGCCAAACAATTTGGAGCTTTTTTCCGAGGAGAAGGCAATGACCGAATCGGCCCATTGTATGCTTTGTGCATTCAGTGCCTGCCAGGAGAGCAGGGCAGCGAATACGAAACAGAAAGCATGTCCGGATAAGGTAGTCCGCATCAATTATTTGAACGTTACTTCCACCCGTTGGTTTCGTTTGCGGCCTTCCGGTGTGCTGTCAGTATCGATCGGTTGCTTGCTGCCGTATCCTACCGTGCTGATGCGTATCGGGTCAATACCTTTGTTTTGCAGATATTCCCGAACGGCATTTGCGCGGTTAAGGCTGAGCTTTTCACAATACGTTTCACTACACAATCCATTGGTGTGTCCGCCGATCTCGAGTTTAATACCCGGGTTAGCCAACAGGAATGCATACAGTCGGTCGAGTTCTTCGAATGATTCCGGTTTGATGGTAGATTTATTCGCGTCGAAATACAGGTTGTCGAGAATGATCTTTTCACCGGTGCGCAAAGGTGTAAGCTTGAAATCGATCTTCTTCACTTTTTGTGTTCTGAAGTCCTCGATGTTCACTTCTGTTTCCAGCGGTAAATATCCTTCACGGATAACGCTTACCTTGTATTTCACACTATCGGTTACCTTAAGGCGATAAGCATTGTTCAGTGTCTTGAGCTTGATGGGGTCGGCTTCGTAATCCTGTAAAACAAATGTCATTTCTGCGTTGATCGGCACATCAGTAACCGCGTCGAACACGCTTCCGAACAATAAGATCTCGTTGGTCAGTGAAATGGTCAATGCTTCTTTTTCCGGAACGATGATCTCTTCTTCGAAGAGTATCTCACCGGGTTCTGCAGGCGTCACGATCTCCGGAGCTGCTGTGTCGCCGGGAATAGTCGTGATGGTGATCTCCGGTTCAACTGCCTCCAGTAATTCAGCTACAACAGAATCTTCCAGTTCCTTCACCTCTTTGAGCGGGATGCGGAAGATATCAGCATTCAGTCGGTCGTTACCGGTCGAAGAGAAATAAGCAAAATCAGCGGTATCCGGGTAGGAGAAGTAGGCATCGAAGCCGGCAGAGTTTACAAGTGTGCCTAAATTCTCCGGATGTGTCCAGTGTTTCCAGGAGGAGTCGAGGCGCACGGACACATAAATATCCTGTTCTCCATAGCCGGGCAATCCGTTGCTGGAATAAAACAATGTCTTTCCATCAGGCGCCAGGAAGGGCGCCATTTCATTACTCGCTGTATTTACCTCAGGACCCAGGTTCACCGGGTCGGTCCATTCGATCTGGTTGTCGCTGAAGCTCACATAAATATCCTTCATGCCGTAACTATCGGCACGCTCCAGTGCAAGCAGGAGAACAGTGCGATCGGATGACATGAAATATTCAGCGAACATGTTGTGGGTGATCACGCCCGGAGTGATCAGGTTTTTGGGGAATACCCATCTGCCATAATCCGATTTCCAAGTTTGTGCAATACCAATGCGGCTTTCGCCTGTGGGGTTGTAGGTATTGGCGAGCGTGAGCATTTCACCGTTCTCTGCGATGCCTACCACATAATTATTGGATTCGTTGTTGAGCGGACCACCGGCATTTACGGCTTCTGACCAGGAAGTGCCGTCAAAGGTGGATATCCAGATATCATCATTCATGATCGTGCCCGTATTGCCCATGTGGTTCTTACGGGTGAAATACATGGTTTTACCATCCGGCGTTACCAGCGGAGTGATCTCGCTGCCATACGTATTGATCGTTTTTCCGAGGTTCTGACTTTTACCTTTAAAAACCACCTTGTCTGTAACATCAATACTTCCGGTGGGGACTTCGGCGGCAGATTCGGCGATGCCGATGGCGTCGATCTGATTATAGCCGTCGATGCTTTCGGTGTCCAGTACAAGTTTCAGATCATTGCTAGCAAAATCTGTAGGCGTGATGTTGATGGAAAACACACGTCCAAGCGTCCATTTCTTTTCATCCTCCGAACGTTCGTAAACCAAATGCGGGATGTTATACTGGTCGAACAGGTATATGGCTTTGATAGCGCCTGCGTTAAAATTCTCGCTTACAACGATCTGTGAAACGCGAATACGTTTCTCAAAACCTACGCGTACATATTCATCAAAATAGTTCTCAGACATGGAAGGTGACCATGCGCAGCCGCAATCGCCAAAATTCGGCAGACGCGAGGGTGGGCCCAGGACCTGTTTTGCACTGTAGGAGTGCAGGTCAAGCTGTGATGAATAGGAAATGACCTTAGACGCCCACATGATCTCACCAGCTGTGGCAGACAATGCGGTGAGCAGAATACAGGTGCATGTAAGTAGTAGGTGCCTCATAATGTCACAAAATGACCGGTTCGCGTAAAATTAGTGGTTCTGGCGGTATAGAAAAGGATACAATATAGGTGATTTTGTAACATGTTAACATTGAGTATTCGGGATAGTGTACAGATATTTACGGCCGATGACCAAAAAAGAAAAGGCTGCCTTTATATCGGAAACGCTGGATCGTCTGTTCCCTGATCCGCCCATTCCATTGCAGCACAAAGATGCGTTCACACTGCTTGTAGCCGTTGTGCTTTCGGCGCAGTGCACGGATGAACGCGTGAACCAGGTAACCCCGCGGTTATTTGCTCTGGCGGACAATCCTTACGCCATGGCACAGCTGTCGGTTGAACAGATACGGGAGATCGTCCAACCCTGCGGACTGGCACCCATGAAATCCAAAGGCATCAAGGGCCTGTCAGAGATCATCGTGCACGAGCACGCGGGTAAGGTGCCCAACACCTTTGCCGCTCTGGAAGCAATGCCGGCCGTTGGACATAAGACCGCCAGCGTGGTGATGTCGCAGGCGTTCGGGGTGCCTGCCTTTCCGGTGGACACGCATATACATCGTCTGGCGTATCGCTGGGGGTTGAGCAACGGCAAATCGGTGGAGCAAACGGAAAAGGACCTGAAGCGCCTATTCCCGGAGCACACCTGGAATAAGCTGCATCTGCAGATCATTTATTTCGGTCGAGCGCATTGCCCTGCAAGAGGGCATGTTCGGGATGCCTGCCCGATCTGTTCTGTGATCGGCAGGAAGGGTATTTGATACACAGGGATATAAAAAGCAAAGAGGCTGTCAGGGATACTGACAGCCTCTTTTTTCTATGATCTGTGACCATTACTTGGTGAGCACGATCTGCTTGGTAGCAGCGGCTGAATCGCCCGCGATATGCAGTTGGTAAACACCAGCGGCAAATCCGGTCATGTCAATGGTATAGGTCGCATTCAATACTGTTCCGGGCACTGCGGTCCAAACGGTTTGTCCCAGACTATTGGTGAGTTCCAGTCTGATCTCCATGCTTTCCGGCAGTGTGATCTGCACCTGTGTGAGATCGGCTGTCGGGTTAGGCGTTACAGAGATGGACTCATCGAGCAGGATATCGGTGATAGCCGTTCCTACCTCGATCACCATGCTGTAGAAGTCGGTTCCACACGGATTGGTAACGGTGAGCGTCACGGTATAGGATCCGGGCACAGCATAGGTGTGCGACGGATTCATGGTCGTGCTGGTTCCGCCATCGCCGAAGCTCCAGCTATAGGAGGCACCGTCGGTAGAGGTATTGGTGAATATCACGGTCAGACCGGTAGAGGTGTAGGTGAAGCTGGCCGAAGGTGTATAGTTCACCGTAACGGTCACTTCATCAGTTACTGCGCATCCGGTGGTCGGGTTGGTAACAGTTACGCTGTAAGTACCTGATTCGGTCACATCGATGGTCTGCGTGGTAGCACCTGTGCTCCACAGGTAAGTAGAGCCGGTATTCTCGGCGTCTAAGGTCACCAGGTCACACACGGTTGTGTTCGGACCGAGGTCAACGGACGGTGTAGCGAGGGAGGTGAGGGTTACGCAGAGCATATCGTTGGACTCATCTGAATCACCGGCGAAATCGGTCCATACGCATACTTCATAGTCGCCGGGGGCGGAGAAGTCGTAGGTCACGTCGAAGGTGTATTCAGAGGTGCCACCGGCTACGATGGTCTCAGTGGCGAAGGCAGATTCTATGGCTCCGCCGTCGATCTGATATTTAACCGGGAAGCTGGTAACGGTAGACGGACCGTAGTTCTCAATGGTTACAGTGATCTCTTCCACGCCCATTCCGCAGCCGCCTTCAGGCGAGATCAGTTCTATCACACCGATATCTACAGGTGCGCAGAGCTTAATGTATTCATAGATGTTTTGGAGCAGGTTTTGCGCTTCAGTGGCAGGTGAGTGGAAGTAAGGAGGCGTCATACCACCAAATACCACATGGCCATCGCCCCATTCCTTTTCAGACAGGATCACACTGCTAGGATCAAAGCTGTCGATGATGATAGGCAAGGTAGCGCCACCATCCACTTTGGAATGGCCGAAGCTGAATCCGGAGTAATCCGTGGCAATAGGTGTCCATGGTCCAATGAAGATCGGATGTGCCGGATCATCAGCTGTTACGTTGGAAGCATAATGGGGGTATACGAGGTCTACTCCATCAAATCCGAAGTCCATGCCATCGCCTTCGTTCGGAGCTGAGTTAAGCAAGAGGTTACCACCGGAGGCTACCCAGTTCTCAACGAAATCTCCGTTCTCAGCCAGGAAGGACTCAAGTTCATCTGCCTGTGAATCAGAACCTTCCAGGTAAACAAAGCAGGTTCCTTCATCGAACACCTCCAGCGGATCCAGTTCCTCCATATAGGCCAGGAACCAGCCGTCGTCGCCGAACACTGCATCCATTCCGGTAGAGTTGGACGTTACATACCAGGGTTCAAAACCGCCATATACGTTTGAATAGATGTAATAGGCATCTGTGCCTTCAACGGGCAGGAGATTAACTACAAAAGTATTTAAGGTGTCATTTGTAAGATCCTCATCTGCAGCAAGTTCTGTCCATGCTGAGAAGTCATAAACGCCATCTGCAGAGAAATCTTCCGTGGCTGCGAAGGTCATCACGGCTGTACTGCCGGGAGCCAGGGTGCCGGTAAAGAGTTCCGTGTGCACGGTTCCGCCATCCACCTGATAGGCTACGTTAAAGCCGGTTTGCGACAGGGTACCAAAGTTTTCGAGCAGCACGCTTACGATCTCTGAGCCGGTCAGGTCTACTGCAGAGGTGGGTGTGATCAGGTCAACCACACCGATATCGTTCGGGAACGGATCCTGCAGTCTGAAGTTATCCAGACCGATACCGTCGTAGGTGATGATACCATCGGCAGCGAATTTGAAGCGGAACTTCACATCTGTTTCGCCGGCGAGGAAGGAAACATCCTGGTAAGCGGTAACCCATCCTGGTCCGAAGCCTTCCCAGGCATTCAGGTAAGAGTGCGAGTAGCACATACCGGTATACCAGTTTTCACCGGTTCCCATATCGCCGAGCATTGACCAGCTTACGCCGCCATCGGTAGAATACTGTAATATCATACCATCCCAGAAGTCTTCGGTATACCACCAGAGGTCAACTTCGAGGTATGGGATAACGAGTGATGACATATCGAAGCAGGGGCTTTCGAGGTAGCTCACTTCGCTGTCGTTATAGTTCTCTGTGATGCCGGTAGCCCAGCTATATTGGCTGGAAGGTGTTGCCACGGGCGGTTCATTGATCACCGGACCATCGGGATAACCCAATTCCCAGGTAGAGGACGCGCCATAAGCGGTCCAGCCATCTTCGTCGCCGGATTCCCAATCCTCGAAATACGGATAGGTATTGATCACCGGAACGTTCACGATGGTCTTATAGGCCGTGTCATTGGTAATGATGGTGTCGAGCACGAGGCCTGTCCAGGTTACCAGTTCATATTCGCCGAGTGCCGCGAGGTTCACGGTAGCGGAGAAGGTATACTCCACGGTTTCGCCAACATCGATGGTTCCGGGCACTGTTTCAGCCACGATCGGGCCGCCGTCGAGCTGGAAGAACACGGGAACATCTGTTTGCGGCAGGAAGCCGTAGTTTTTCACGTTAATGGTCACTGTTTCTGTAGCCGTAAGACCGCAGCCGGTTGCCGGAGCGATCACGGACTGCACACCCATATCGTGGTCGGAGATGGTACAGAGCGCCAGGTAGCTGATGATGTTCTTCCGGAAGTTGCCGGCTTCTGTAAGCGGGCTGTGGAAATCTGTGGAGGTCATACCACCAAAGATCACCGTTCCTGCGCCCCATGATTTTTCGGCGCAGATGATCCTATCCGGTGAGAACTGATCGAACAGGATAGGGGTCCAGTCGGTACCTGACACGGAGGCGTGACCGTAGCTAAATCCTGACATTACGGTAGCTGTTGGCGTAAAGGGGCCGCCCCACACCGGATGCGCCGGGTCTGACGCTTGTACGGTAGATGAATACCACCAATAGGACAGTTCAGTGCCGTCGAAGCCGAAATCCATGCCGTCGCCTTCATTCGGTGCAGCATTGAGGAAGAGGTGACCGCCTGAAGCAACCCAGTTTTCGATCAGGGTCATATTGTCGTTCAGGAAGTTCTCCAGTTCAATAGCGTGCTGGTCAGAGCCCTCCAGGAATACGAAACAGCTGCCCGTGCCAAAAACTACAGCCGGGTCAACGGTCTCGAAGAATCCCTGAGTCCATTCGCCGATGCCGAATACGGCATCCATGGCTGCGGTATTGGAAGTGGTGAACCAGGGCTCACCGCCCACGGTGTTACTATAGATATAGTAAGCATTGGTACCGGAGATCGGGAGCAGGTTGCTAACGATCTCAACGATCGTATCATTGGTCAGGTCTTCATCAGTGGCGAGGCCTGTCCAAGCAGTAAAGGTATAGTCGCCGTCTGCCGACAGGTTTTCTGTAGTGGCAAAGGTATGGATGGCTGTCATGCCCGGATCCACGGTGCCGGTGAAGGTTTCCGTATGCACCGGTCCGGCATCCATTTTATAAGATACAGGGAATCCGGACTGCGCCAGTGTTCCATAATTTTTGATAGTTACTGAAACGGTCTCAGAAGCGGTCAAAGAAGGTCCTGATTCCGGTTCAACGATGCCGGCAACGCCCACATCATTCGGGAAGAGGTCGGCGATCTTCACGTTATCGAACGCGAAGCCGTCATAGAAGCTCCACCAGCCGTCAGAGGCGAATACGATACGCAGTTTCACGGATGATTCGCCGGCCAGTATGCTGAGGTCCTGATAGGCGTGCAACCAGCCTCCGCTGTTGCCATCCCATCCGCGATAGTCGGTGATATAGAAATCAGGCCACATGCCCCAGCAGAAGCTGCTGTTATACCAGTTATCACCGGTACCAACAGCACCCAGATCGCTCCAGGTTAAACCTGCATCTGTTGAGTATTGCACCTTGGCGCCATCGGAGAATGACTGAATATCCCAGTTGATATCCATTTCAAGGTAAGGGAATACAAGGTCGCTGAAATCAAAGCAGGGAGAGGTGATATATGACTTTTCGTTATCGTTGTAGTAGTCGGTCAGGTTCGTGGTCCAGGAGTTCAAACTTCCCGGAGTGGCGGGTGGTGGGCCGATGATGGCAAAACCAACCGGATCGCCGAGTTCCCAACTGGAGTTCACACCACCTTCAGTCCATCCGGCAGCACCTGCCTCAAAGTCCTGGAGGTAGGGGAAAGAGGTAACCACAGGCACGTTATCGATCGTAATGTCGAGGACATCGTTAGCCGGGTCTTCGTCGGTAGCCAGTGCACAGGTGATCTGAAAAGTATGAGAGCCGATGGCCGTAACATCGGCAGGAACGGCAAAGGTATGTGTGTAGGTAGCACCGGCTGCGATCGGGCCCGCGATGATCTCATTGATCACGGCACCGCCATCGAGCTGGTAGCTAACAGGGATGTTTACCTCATCGTTGGTTCCATAGTTCTTGAAGTTCACCTGTACGGAGGTAACGCCAAGTCCGCAACCGGTCACGGGAGCCACCAGCGAAAGGGAGGCCATATCATGATCCGGGATCTCATAGAATGCGAGATAGTGCAGGATGTTCCAGAAAAGATTTGTTGCTTCAGTAGTAGGATAGTGGAAGTTCACGGTGGTCATACCGCCGAACATCACGATACCTTCAGCACCGTAACGGCCTTCAGAAAGCGCGATGGTGGTGGGGCTGAAATCATCCACGATCAGCGGTGTCAGGTCGGGGCCAGAAATGCTGGCGTGAGAGAACGATGATCCGGTCCAGGATGTGCCTGTGGGGGCATAGGGACCATTAAAGATCGGATGCGTTGCATCTTCAGCGTGCACATTGCTGGAGCCGCCCCAATAGGTGAGGTCAACGCCGCCGAATCCGAAACTCATGCCGTCGCCTTCATTAGGCGCAGCGTTCAGGAGGAGGCGACCGCCACCATTCACCCAGTCTTCGATCAGGTCAATGTTGTCGATAAGGAAGGTCTCCAATTCCATAGCGAATCCGTCGCTGCCTTCCAGAAAAACGAAATTGGTGTTCGTGTTGAAGATGGTGATGGGATCGCAGGTCTCGAAATAGTCCTGTATCCATCCGCCGGCTCCAAACACTTCGTTCATGGCGTCTGTGTTCACGGTGGTGTACCACGGTTCAAATCCGCCATAGACGTTTGAGTAGATGTAGTAGTTATTGTCCTGCGCCTGTACCTTCTGTGTTGAGAACACAGCCAGCAGTGCAAACAAACAACTGAGCAAGAGTGTGTTTTGATTTCTCATAAATGGTGGTTTAAAAGCAACAATGGCCACTAAGGTAGGAATTATGGAGGCTAGTATCAAAGAAAT
>DAIMYJ010000001.1:0-8774 GCA_036734545.1 Chitinophagales bacterium | reverse complement strand
TCCAAACTGTGCGACCTAATTGATCCACCAATTCCAGCATCACGTCATCAGCCTCTGTCAGGTCGATCTGCACATTCGTGATATCGGAGGTCGGGTTCGGATATACTGTGATGGCTGCATCGAGTGCGATGTCAGCGATATCCGTTCCCACTTCGATCACCATGCTGTAGAAGTCGGAACCGCAACCGTTAGACACGGTGAGTGTCACGGTATAGGCACCCGGCACTGCATAGGCATGTGATGGGTTCATCGTGGTGGAGGTGCCACCATCACCAAATGACCAGCTATAGCTTGCGCCATCGGTGGATTCATTTGTGAAAGATACGGTGAGGCCTGTAGCTGTATAGGTGAAACTGGCCTCAGGGGTATAATTCACGGTCACGGTTACGTTGTCGGTTACCGAGCATCCGCTGGTAGGATTCGTTACCGTAACTGTGTAAACGCCACTTTCCGTGACAGAAATGGTTTGTGTTGTTTCGCCGGTGCTCCAGAGGTAGGTGCTACCGGTGTTCTCTGCATCGAGTACCACTTCGTCGCAAACGGTCATATTCGGTCCGAGGTCAACTGAAGGTGTTGCCAGAGAGGTAACGGTGCTGCTCAGCAGGTCGTTGGTCTCATCCTCATCACCGCTGAAATCGGTCCAGGTATCCACTGTGTGGGCACCGGGCGCTGAGAGGTCAGCAGTTGCATCGAACGTATAAGTAATGGTGCTGCCAACTGCCAGCGGACCGGGCGCGACCTCAGCTACGATGGCACCGCCATCAACCTGGAAACGCACCGGGATGTTGGTCACGGTAGTAGGGCCAAAGTTGGTGATCTCGATCGTAACATCCTCAGAGGCGGTCATACCGCAGCCTCCTTCAGGAGAAAGCAATTCGGTAACACCGATATCCACTGGTGAGCAGAGTTTCATGAAATCGATGATGTTCTGACGGAGGTTTTGTGCCTCATCAGCCGGTGTGTAATATTCCGGAGGTGACATATTGCCGAACATCACACGACCATCGCCCCAGGTCTTCTCACCCAGGATATAGCAATCTGCGCAATACAGATCATTGATGATCGGGGTAAAGTCGCCAACGGTGCGGCCATATCCGATATAGAATCCGTAGAGGTCGGCAGAAACCGGGGTAAACGGACCGGACAATACCGGGTGGGCCGGATCGGTGGCTTCAGAGTAATAGGTATAGTAAGGATACTGAACGGTAACACCGCCGAATCCTACGTTACCGCCATCACCTTCCCAGGGAGAAGCGTTGATGAAGAGGTTACCGCCGGATGACACCCAGCCTTCGATCAGATCCTGGTTGTTGCCGAAGAACGTTTCGAATTCATTCCAGTGGCTTTCGCTACCTTCCAGGAAGATGAAGCAATTGCTTTCACTGAACACGGTGAACGGATCGATATCCTCGAAATAATCCAGTGTCCATGCATCTACGCCGAATACTTCATCCATAGCGGTAGAGTTGGAGTTCAGGAAGCCGGGTTCATATCCAACAGTGCTGCTGTAGATATAATATGCGCCGGTTCCGGAAACAGGAGCCAGATGCATCACGTTGGCGCATCCCGGGATGGAATCGTTGGTCACATCTTCATCTCCGATGAGGTTGGTCCATGCGCAGATCTCGTATAAGCCTTCAGCGCTGAGGTTAGCGGTTGTAGCAAACGTGAAGGTTGCGGTAGCGCCCGGCAGGACGGTGCCTACAAAGTCTTCCGTGATCACTGTTCCGCCATCCACGCGATAGCTCACTGTAAAGTCATCCTGAGCAAGAGTACCGAAGTTTTGTACCGTTACGCTGACTGTTTCTGATGCTGTCAGATCTACACCGGAGGTAGGTGTGATGAGGTCGATAACGCCGATATCGTTCGGGAACGGATCCTGAAGGCGGAAGTTATCGAGACCGATACCGTCGAAGTTAATAATTCCATCAGCGGCAAATTTGAATCTGAATTTAACATCTGTTTCGCCTGCCAGGAAAGCTACATCATGGTGAGCGGTCACCCATCCGGGGCCGTTGCCTACCCATCCGAATTCACCGCCTAAAGCCCAGCCGGTATTGGTATACCAGTTATCGCCGGTGCCAAAGCCGCCCAGCAGCGTCCAGAAGGCACCGCCGTCGGTAGAATATTCGAGTTGCAGACCGTCCCACCAGTCTTCAGTTACCCACCAGAGGTCAACTTCCACGTAAGGCATGATCAGTGAGCTCACGTCGAAGCATGGACTTTCCAGATAGGAAATTTCGCCATCATTATAATTGCCGGTCAGGCTGGTTGCCCAGCTGTATTGGCTGGAAGGTGTAGCTACCGGCGGTTCGTTGATCACCGGACCGTCGGGATAGCCCAATTCCCAGGTAGAGGCTGCTCCGGAAACCGTCCAGCCGTCTTCGTCACCGGATTCCCAGTCTTCATAATACGGGAATGAGGTGATCACCGGAATGTTCACGATAGCCTTGATCGTGGTATCGTTGGTTACGATGGTATCTGTTGCCAGACCAGTCCAGGCGATCAGGTCATGGTCGCCGAGAGCGGCGAAATTCACCGTGGTGGCGAAGGAATAATCTACGGTAGCGCCTACATCCAGCGTTCCGGGAACGATCTCAGACACAATGGCTCCGCCATCTGCCTGATAGAACACGGGAATATTGGTCTGCGGCATGAAACCGAAGTTCTTCACTTTAACCGTAACGGTCTCTGCAGCGGTGAGTCCGCAACCTGAGTTGGGGCTCAGGATCGACAATACACCTACGTCGTTGTCGGAGATCGTGCAGGCAGCGAGATAGCTGATCAGGTTCTTGCGGAAATTACCGGCTTCGGTAAGTGGGCTGTGGAAGTCGGTCATGGTCATACCACCGAACACTACGGTACCGGCGCCCCATGATTTTTCAGCGGCCACCACTTTATCGGGATTAAAGGTGTCGTAGAGCAACACGGTCCAATCGGATCCGGTAACAGAGGCGTGGCCGTAGCTAAAGCCAGTCATGACGGTGGCTGTAGGCACAAATGGGCCTGCCCACACAGGATGCAGCGGATCGGCAGCATCAACACTGGAAGTATACCAGGGGTAGCTCAGCGAGGTGGCATCGAAACCGAAGTCCATACCGTCACCTTCGTTCGGTGCGGCATTGAGCAGCAGGTGACCACCGGAGGCCACCCAGTTCTCGATGAGTGTCATATTATCATCCAGGAAGGATTCCAGTTCATCTGCATGGCTGTCGGAGCCTTCGAGGAAAATGAAGCAATTATCGGTGCTGAAGAGAGCAACAGGGTCAACGGTTTCAAAGAAGTCCTGTGTCCATTCACCGACGCCGAACACATCATTCATGTGATCGGTATTGGATGTAACGTACCAGGGTTCAAAACCGGTCACGTTGCTATAAATATACCAGGCACCTGTTCCGGAGATGGGCATCAGGTTGCTGATAGTCTCGGTCCAGGTATCATTGGTCTCATCTTCATCAACTGCCAGGCTGGTCCACGCGGTGAACAAGTAGTCGCCGTCAGCGCTGAGGTTCACGGTCGTTGCGAACGTGTGTTCAGCGGTTTCACCAGCGTTAATTGTGCCGGTGAACGTTTCGGTATACACGGTACCGCCATCCACCTGGAAGGATACCGGGAAGCCTGTTTGCGGCAGGGTTCCGAAGTTCTCGATGGTTACGGTCACGGATTCAGCAGCGGTGAGTGACGGGCCTGAGCTCGGATCGGAAACGTTGATCGCACCCACATCATTCGGGAATGGATCGCCGATCCACATATTATCGAATGCGAAGCCGTCATTGAAATTCCAGAATGAGCTGGAAGCGAAAACGAAGCGGAATTTCACTGAGGGCTGACCGGCAAGGAAGGTAAGGTCATGTTGTGCATGCACCCAGCCTCCGCTGTTTCCTGACCAGCCCACATAATCATCAATATAGTAGGTGGGCCACATTGCGTAGCAGGTCGCATGGTTATACCAGTTGTCGCCGGTTCCCATATCACCCAGATCGATCCAGGTGAGACCTTCATCGAGGGTGTATTGCAGTTTGGCGCCATCGTCGAACAGCTGAATATCCCAGTTGGCATCAAATTCCATGAATGGGAGTATCAGTGAAGAGAAATCAAAACAGGGGGAGATCACATAGGATTTCTCGTTCAGGTTGTAATAGTCTGTCAATTCCGTGGTCCATGAGTTCAGGCTGGATGGGGTAGCAGGCGGGGGGCCGATGATGGCAAAGCCCGCAGGATCGCCCAGTTCCCAGGTAGAAAGTGAACCACCGGACAGCCAACCGGCTGAACCGTCCTCAAAATCCTGATAATAAGGATAGGTGCTCACGATCGGGATGGAGGTGAAAGACACGGAGCTGGTATCATCCAATGGCTCGGTATCCGGGCCATAGATCGTATAGGCTTCGAGGTGATAATCACCGATGTTGGACAGATCGACCGTTGCTGCGAACGTGAACTCCACGCTGGTCAGCGACGGGATAGCTGCACCTGTGTAGGCTTCTACCACAACAGGCAGCGTACCGAGCACAGGGTCAGTGAGTTGGAAGGCCACATCAAAATCGCCGGAAGGTTCGGTGCCGAGGTTGGTGATGGTCACGGTAACCGGGGTAACACCCAGTCCGCATCCGCTTTCCATACCTTCGATATCTGTTACTCCCAGGTCGAAAGGACCTGCTGCCGGTATGTTGATGGAATAGTCTTCGGTCTCACCATAGTAATAGGTTCCACCTGCGCCGCACGGGTCGAGCGTGCCTGCGGGGTAGTATACGCACATGATACGCATGCGGGTGGTTCCAGGCAGTGCGGTGAACGGAACAGTGAAGTTGATCACACCGGTGGTTCCGGGAGAAAGGATCAGGTCATCTGCATTCAGACGTTCATCTTCTGTGAATTCCTCATCCTGATTCCAGTCGATCCAGGCGGCGTAATATTCTGTCCAACTGGGTGTGTTGTACAGAGTCAGGTCATAGGCGGTTCCGGGCACCAGGAGGGTAGAGAGGTCGGTATAATCATTATACTCCTCGCCCATACCTGTGAAGTTGGAAATGTCGCCTAATTCCACGCCATCGAGGTAATCCGCTGCAAATGGACCATAGCCATAGTCAGGGATACAGTAATCGGCGAAGGCCCGGGTGCTGAGGAACAGCATGGACAACGCGAACACCGATACTTTTAACAAGTTGCGTAGTGCAAGTGTCATAGGTGGTATTTAGTATGAAAAGATAATTTGCGTAAATGTAGGGTACCACAGGGCTTTTTACAAAAAAAATTGCCCACGGGAATGTCGGTCGAAAGAGCGATGCGTTTGGTGATAACTTAATATCTTTAGCCCCCTCAAGGATACTGAAAACCCATGCGCCCGTCTGTACTGATCATTGATGATGACCCCACCTTCTGCCTCATGCTGAAGAGCTTTCTGACCAAGAAAGAATTTTCGGCGGAGACGGCTTTCAGTGGGACAGAGGCAATCAATCAGGTTTCCAAGAACGATTTTGATGTTGTTTTAAGCGACTTCCGCCTGCCGGATACGGATGGATTGGCCCTGCTGGAGGAGATACGCGACCTGAAGCCAGGTACGCCGGTGATCATCATGACCTCTTATGCCGATATCCGCATTGCGGTGAAGGCGATGAAGATCGGCGCTTATGAGTATGTGACCAAGCCGGTGAATCCGGATGAGATATTACTGATCATCCGCAATGCCCTCAATCGTGATAAAGAACGTGAGGCGATGCCTGCACCGGTGCCCAAGACCAAGGCCGACAGCGGTGCCAAAAAACCGACGGTAAAGAACGGTCTGGAATATGTTGCGGGAGAAAGTGCTGTTGCGCGCAGGATCATGGAATACATTGATGTGGTTGCGCCTACCAATTTGTCTGTGATCATTCATGGCGAAAGTGGAACGGGTAAGGAGTATGTGGCCAAAATGATCCATCAAAAGAGCAATCGCGCGCACAAGCCGTTTGTGAGCATTGATTGTGGGGCATTGAGCAAAGAGTTGGCGGCGAGTGAATTATTTGGCCATATCAAAGGCTCCTTTACGGGTGCGATCGCTGATAAGACAGGGCAATTTGTATTTGCAGAAGGCGGCACCTTATTTCTTGATGAGATCGGTAATCTCACCTATGAGATACAGGTGCAGTTGCTGCGTGCGATACAGGAACGACGAATACGCAAGATCGGTAGCAATCAGGATGTTGAAGTGGATGTGCGTATCATCGTAGCCACCAATGAGGATCTGCAGGAAGCGGTGAAAAAAGGCAATTTCCGTGAGGATCTGTATCACCGACTAAATGAATTCAAGATCATTGTGCCGGCATTGCGCGAAAGAGGGGAGGATATACATATTTTCGCCGATCATTTTTTGCAGCTGGCCAATGTGGAATTGAATAAGCAAGTAGAAGGGTTTGACGCTGAAGTGACGTCCATCTTCAACCGGTACAGCTGGCCGGGCAACCTCAGGGAATTGCGCAACGTAGTGCGCCGTGCCGTACTGCTTACTAGCGGTACGCATGTGAAAAAGGAAACGCTTCCGCACGAGATCGTTTTTGAAGAAAGAGCTGCACCGGCTAAATCCACTTATGAAACTCCGCGCACCGAGCAGCCTTCAGACCTGAAATCACTGGCAGAAAAAACCGAACGCGAGTTGATCATCAACACGCTCATCAAGGTCAACTACAATAAAAGCAAAGCCGCCAATCTGCTGAAGATCGACAGGAAGACGCTGTATAATAAAATGAAACTCTACAAGATCCTGAACGGATCAGATGATGAGGAGTGATCGCAGGATCACACATTCTCCTTGGGCAATCCCGCCAATTCTTTTTCCAGTTCCGCAAACACTGTTTCGCTATGTGTGCGTATGTGTTCAAATGCATGATGCACTTCTGCGTTGATCGCTTCCGGCCATGATTCCAGATCGCGCAGTGCGGGAACTATTGCATGAATACCGAAATGGTTATAGGAAGGCAGCATTTTATGAGCGATGTTGCGCACGGCATCCGCATCTTTTTCAGCGATCGCCGTTTGCATGAGTTGCAGGTTATGCCTGTTGCTTTGCAGGAATGTTTCGATGATGGAAGCGAGTATCAATTCGTCGTTATCTGCAAACCGCAGCACTTCTTCCAATGCATACAAGGCTTCCTGCGGAGGTGCTGTTACTTTCTCTTTAATATGTAATTCATCTTTGCCGATCACCACCGGCGCATATTTATTGATCATGGCCAACAGGGCGGACTCTTTATAGGGTTTCAGCAGTATATCATTGAAGCCTGACCGGCGTATGCGCTCAAGATCGTTCTGCATGACATTAGCGGTGAGTGCGATGAGCGGCACCTGCAGATAGCGTTCACGTATTTTATTGGCCAGCATATAACCATCCACCTCAGGCATATGCAGATCGGCAAATACGATATCGAAATTTCGTACATCGATGAGTTCGAGCGCTTCCTTACCGTTGACGGCTGAGGTGCTGTTCGCGCCGAATTTTTTGAGGATCACTTCTGCCAGCATCAGGTTATAGGGCTCATCATCCACCAATAGTATCTCCAGGCCTTTGAGGTCAACGGTGGTGCGATGTTCCTGTTGTGCTTCAGCTGCTTCCTCTTCAGTAGCCACTCGCAGTGGTAGCGAAACGGTAAACTCTGTGCCTTCGCCCACTTTACTTTTCACCGTAATGGAGCCGCCCATGATCTCCGCCAGTTTCTTCGAAATACTTAATCCGAGCCCGGTACCGCCGTATTTGCGGGCGATGTTGGATTCTGCCTGTTCGAAAATTTCGAATATGGTGGATAATTTCTCTTCCGGTATGCCGATACCGGTATCGCGCACGGTTATTTCGTATTGTATGCTTTTGCGTGTCTTTGTGGCAGCGCAACTTATTTCCACAAAACCGCGCTCGGTGAATTTGATGGCATTGCCTGCGATGTTATAGAGCAGCTGACGGATGCGAAAACTGTCGCCCATGACCGGCACGTCGGCCATTTCACCCACGGCGAGACTTAGCGGCAAATTCTTTTCCATGGATTTCACTGAAAGTATGGAAACGATCTCTTCGAGCACTTCGCGAATGCGCAGGGGTTGTTCCTGAATAGGCAATTTACCCGCTTCGATCTTGGAGAGATCGAGGATGTCATTCACGGTATTCAGGAGGTGTGTGCCGGCGTTGGAAACAGCTTTGATGTAACGTTGTTGTTCAGGCTGGAGATGCGTGTGTTCTATTTGTTCCGAAAATCCGATGATGGCATTCAGGGGAGTGCGTATCTCGTGGCTCATGTTGGCCAGAAAATCCTCCTTGGCCTTGGCCAGATATTGTGCTCTGTTGCGGGCCTCGATAAGTTGTTGTTTATAGCGGTTGCTGCGCACGATATCCATGATGATCACTGTCAGGAAAACAAGTCCGGTGAGCAATGCTGCTGCCGCGATGATGAACATGGTTCGGGATGAACGATGTGCATTTTTTTGCGCGGCGGCAACCTGAGCAGCGATCTCTGCTTCCTGCTGTATCTGCAGACGGGCAATGATCTCATCCACTTTATGGATGATCAGTTTATCGCTGGTCAATATTTCCAGTTCCTTCTCGGTGAGGCGGGTATTATAGCGTTTCTGTTCCGCATCGATCTCTTTGAGGATGCTGCGTACATCCTCGATCTCTACACTGGGCGTTTCTGCCAGATCGATGGTATAACCGGATGCCTTGTTATCACGCGAAACAGAATCTTTCAGCGACACTACGATGGGCTCTTCGGCAGGCTGTGTGGTCTCCGATTTTTTTGAGCCGAACAGGTTGCGCA